>JAXJVI010000086.1:0-1742 GCA_036308615.1 Acutalibacteraceae bacterium
AGGAGTACGCAAGGGGAGACCGGGCGAAAGATATTATTGACCGGTTAAATTCCGACGGCTTTAAAACTTCGCATAACGGAAAATTTAACAAAAACAGTATTCGGCGAATTTTGCAAAATGAAAAATATATCGGCGTTTATGAATACAAGGACATACGCGTTGAAAAAGCTATCCAGCCGATTGTGTCGCGCGACGTGTTCAATAAATGTCAAAAACTCCTTGAACAGCACCACCGGGCGCCTGCCGCTGCGCGTGATACATATTTTTTGCTGACGGCTAAACTGTTCTGCGGTAAATGCGGCGAGCCCATGACCGGCGACGGCGGTACAAGCAGGTCGGGCAAGGTCTACAATTACTACACCTGCAACGGCCGCAGGCAGCGGAAATGCGACAAAAAGCGAGTTGCAAAAGATTGGATTGAAAACCTTGTTGTCGGTGAGCTCATGCGCATTTTATCGGCTGATAATTTTATAGAAACCGTTGCGGATATGGTTATGGAATATCAGGCTAAAACGAAGGACGACAGCGCACTCCGCGCACTGGAAGCGCGGCAAAAAGAGACAGAGCGTTCAATTTCTAACCTTATGGCGGCAATCGAGCAGGGAATTATCACGCCAACAACCAAAAGCCGCCTTGTTGAGCTTGAAGCCGAAATCGCGCGGCTCAACAGAGCTATCGCCAAAGAAATTATAAAAGAGCCCGAGCTCGAACGCGACCAGGTCGTTTGGTTCTTGGAACGCTTCCGCGACGGCGATATCAAGGACGCAGCCTTCCGCGCTTTCCTTGTTGATACTTTTTTAAATTCCGCATATTTATATGATGATGAAAAACTGATTTTGATTTTCAACTATTCTGGAAAAAACAATAAAATCACGCTTAAGGCCGTTGAAAACTCAGTTGTGAAGCAGTCAGCGCCGTGTTCTTTTTTCGCGCCGCCAGCTGCACCAAACGGCGCAGATTTGAACATTTTTGTATTTTTTAAAAATGTTATCGGAACTATAATAAGTCTGCAAAATAAAAGCTCCCGAGGTTAATAGCTTCGGGAGTTTTTGTTTTCATATTTGATTGTTAAAGCTGATTTTGGACGGTATTTCTTATTCTTATTCCAAAAATCGGCTTTTTTGGTTGTTAGCGTGCGGCTTTTGGGGAATTGTGCACTTTAAGAACCGATTTTGAATTAAGGCTGTTTGAAATCAAGTGTAATGTATAGTTTGAATTTTTTAGAGCCAACTGCGCAAGATAATTAACAAAAAAGCATGATTTTTAACAACTGCCTGACAAATATTCAACGCAATTAAAATATATCTATGAATTTTTTAATTATCTCAGCAAATTACAGGCAAGTTAAAAAATCCTTTAATTATGTTTTTGTGCGTTAGCGAGCGTTTTTGAAGCCTAATTACACAATTTCGAAATAATGTCCCTTTCACGTGACGATAGTGGGAAACATTGCGCCTTTTCCCGTTCTGCCTTTTCCCGTTCTGCCTTTTCCCGTTCTGCCGTAAGGCGGTTGGAAATAAGCAGTCCGCGGCCAAAGATACTCTTTCTTGATTCCTGCTGCGCGTCGAGCCTGCTTACTCTTACACTTTCGGCGCGCGGGATCAAAAACTCTATGCCGTATTTGCTGTAGGGACAGATTGCGGCAGAAGTGACAAGCTCGAGCGGATAAGAATATTTCGGCATGGTTTTGATTAATTCTTTTCTGTTCTTGTCGTTTGCTTTTTTCACAGCATCGTACAGCG
>JAXJVI010000087.1:0-8972 GCA_036308615.1 Acutalibacteraceae bacterium
GCAAAAAAACGACCGATTATACGGTTTCAATATCAATCGAAGTAATGATAACATCATCGCAGGGCACATCGTTTACGGTTTTAACCGCCGCTATGTTATCGACTATATCCATTCCCTCAAACACTTGACCGAATACGGTGTGGCGAAAATCGAGCCAAGGCGTGCCGCCCAATTCCCTGTAAGCCTCGATTATATCCCGTGGGAATCCGCTTTCTGTAAGCTCTTCCATTTGTTCGAGCATATTGGCGGGAGCTTCATTTGCCTGAACGATAAAGAACTGACTACCGTTGGTATTAGGTCCTGCGTTCGCCATAGAAAGCGCGCCGCGAAGATTGTGAAGCTCGGTATCAAACTCGTCCTCAAACTTGCCGCCCCAAATGGATTCTCCGCCGATACCCGTACCTAAAGGGTCGCCGCCCTGAATCATAAAGTCCTTAATAACACGGTGGAATTTAAGACCGTCATAATAGCCGTTTTTCGCGTGGGTTATAAAGTTTTCGGCGGTTTTAGGCGTCTTATCGGGAAACAGTTTTATCTTAATATCTCCCATATTTGTGTGCATAACCGCAATCGTTTCTCCGGTTTTTGGTGTTCTAAGCTGAAAAGCGTTCATATTTTTTCTCCTAATTGTATTATTTATCGGCTTTTCGCCGCATTTTATGCTTGTATTTTACCACTATATATAGTATAATACAAGTACTTTTTGAAATATATGTAATTACTTTTAAAGGAGTAACGGTTATGAAATGTCCTTTTTGCGGATTTGAAGAAAGCAAGGTAATCGATTCAAGACCTACCGACGAAGGTCAGCGTATACGCCGCCGCCGTGAGTGTCTTGATTGCGGGAAGCGCTTTACTACCTATGAAATAATTGAAAGTCTGCCGATTATCGTCATTAAAAAGGATAAGTCGCGTGAGGCGTTTAACAGAGACAAGCTTATGACAGGGCTTCTTAGGGCTTGTGAAAAGCGTCCGGTATCAATCGATACCCTCGACAATATGATTGACGAAATAGAGACCGTACTGCAAAACTCTCTCGACCGCGAGGTAAGCAGTGAAAAAATCGGCGAGCTTGTTATGGAAAAGCTAAAGACGATAGACGAGGTTGCGTATGTTCGCTTTGCATCGGTTTACCGCCAGTTTAAGGACATTAATACCTTTATGCGGGAGCTTAACAAGCTTTTGGAAAAGAACTGATTTTTGTAGGAGAGAACAATGAACGATTTTGAGAGAATGGCGGAGCTTTTACTCCCCGATATTGACAAAACCCCCGATTATTACGAGCAAATTTATAAGCCCCGCACTCTGCCCGAGGGAGCGAGGGTTACAAGAATAGCCCCCAGCCCTACGGGGTACCTGCACTTAGGCACCCTTTTCGCCGCCCTTGTAAACCGCATTACCGCAACCTCTACCGGCGGAGTATTCTTCACAAGAATTGAGGACACCGACAAAAAGCGTGAAATTGCGGGCGGAATCGAGGATATTATTTCGGGTCTTGACCGATTTGGAATAAAGATTGACGAGGGCTTTGTTTCTGCCGATAAGCAGTCGGGCGAGTACGGGCCGTATAAGCAGAGCGAACGCGCCGAAATTTACCAAACCTACGCAAAGTCCCTTATTAAGCAGGGGCTTGCCTATCCTTGCTTCTGCACCGCCGAGGAGTTAGATGAGGTACGCAAAATTCAAGAGGAGCAAAAGGAGCGCACAGGCTATCACGGCAAATGGGCAAAGCACCGCGACATTACCTATGATGAAGCAAAGGCTTTAATTGATGAGGGCAAGCCCTATGTTGTCCGCCTAAAGTCCCCCGGAAGCGAGGAAAACAGGATTGTATTTGACGACTGCGTTAAGGGAAAAATTGAGATGCCCGAAAATGACGAGGATTTTGTTATTTTAAAGTCGGACGGAATACCGACATATCACTTTGCCCACGCGGTGGACGACCATTTAATGCACACTACCCATGTGCTTCGCGGGGACGAGTGGATATCCTCCGTTCCTAAGCATATTCAGCTCTTTAAGCTGTTGGGCTTTAAACCCCCAAAATACGGGCATATCTCCCCTATTATGAAGCTGGACGGCGGCGCAAAACGCAAGATTTCCAAGCGCAAGGACCCCGAGGCGGCGGTGCATTTCTTTGCCGAGCAGGGGTATGACAGCGAAAGCGTTATAGAATACCTTATGACCATAGCCGCCTCCGATTTTGAGGATTGGCGCAGGGCTAACCCCGATAAATCATATAAGGATTTCAAATTCAATTTAAAGAAAATGAGCGTTTCGGGCGCGCTTTTTGATTCGGACAAGCTGAACGACGTGTCAAAGACGGTTATTTCAAAGCTTGACAGTAAGACGGTTTATGCAAAGCTTACCGATTGGGCTAAGGAATTTGACCCCGAGTTCTACGAAATTATGACCGAAAACCCCGATTACACAAGAGCTGTGCTTTCAATCGACCGTGATGTGCCGAAGCCCCGCAAGGATATTGCAAAATGGAACGAAGCAAAGGAATATTTCTCATATTTCTTTGATAAGCTTTACACCCCCGATTTTACATTGCCCGAAAATATCTCCCCCGCAGACGCGGCAGAGTTCCTTAAAAGGTACAAATCGGTTTATAATGTATCCGATGACCGACAGCAATGGTTTGACAGAATAAAGCAAATCGCCCCCGAAATAGGCTTTGCCGCCGAAACAAAGCAATATAAGGCAGAACCCGAAAACTACAAGGGTCACGCGGGCGATTTAAGCACGGTACTGCGGATTGCGGTGACCGGCAGACGCAACACCCCCGACCTTTGCAGTATTATGCAGGTATTAGGGTATGATGCCTGTATTTCCCGCATTGACGCGGCGATTAATTCACTATGAGGAGTAAACTTTATGTCAGACATAATTAAAGCCGAGGAGAATACTGCTCCCTCGAATTTTATACACGATTTTATTGACGAGGATTTAAAGGAAGGGGTTTATACAAAGGTTCAAACCCGTTTCCCGCCCGAGCCTAACGGATATTTGCACATAGGTCACGCCAAGGCTATTACTATAGATTTCGCAACCGCCGAGAAATACGGCGGCAAGTGCAATCTCCGCTTTGACGATACCAACCCTGTAAAGGAGGATGTGGAGTATATAGAGGCGATTGAAGAAGATATAAAATGGCTCGGTTTCCATTGGGATAATGTCTATTTCGCTTCGGATTATTTTGATTTTCTTTACGACTGCGCCTTAAAGCTTATTGATAAGGGACTTGCCTATGTTGACGAAAGCAGTGCGGACGAAATCCGTGAAATGCGCGGCACACTTACAGAACCCGGCAAGGAAAGCCCCTACAGAAACCGACCTATTGAAGAGACTAAAGACCTTTTCCGCCGTATGACCGAGGGCGAATTTGACAACGGAGCTATGGTGTTAAGGGCTAAAATTGATATGTCCTCTTCAAACCTTAATATGCGAGACCCGATTATATACCGCATTATGAAGGCGACCCACCACCGCACGGGGGACAAATGGTGCGTTTATCCTATGTACGATTTTGCCCACCCCTTAAGCGACGCTAAAGAGGGTGTCACCCACTCCCTTTGCTCCCTCGAATTTGAAAATCACCGCCCGCTCTACAACTGGTTCTTAGAGGTGTTGGATATTCCTACCCCGCCCCGTCAGATTGAGTTTGCGCGAATGAATGTAAACTACACCCTTACAAGCAAGCGCAAATGTTTAAAGCTTGTGAACGACGGTCTTGTTTCGGGCTGGGACGACCCGAGAATGGCGACGATCTGCGGTATGAGACGGCGCGGCTACCCCGCAAAGGCAATCCGTGATTTTGTCGAAAAAATCGGCGTTTCAAAGGCATACAGCGTTATTGATTACGCCCTGCTTGAGTCCTGCGTGCGTGATTATCTTAACGAAAACGCAGAGCGCGCTATGGCGGTTTTAAGACCGCTTAAGGTTATAATCGACAATTACCCAGAGGGCAAAACCGAGGAAATCCCCGTAGACATTAACCCCGCAAAGCCGGAGCTCGGCAAGCGCTCGGTCACCTTTTCCAAGGAAATATTTATTGAGCAGGAGGATTTTATGTTAGACCCTCCGGGAAAATACTTCCGTCTCTGCCCTACAAAGGAAGTCCGCCTAAAGGGTGCGTATTACATTAAGTACGCTTCCCACGAAACCGATGAAAACGGCAATATAACCGCCGTTCACTGCACCTACGACCCCGAAAGCTTCGGCGGAGAGACCCCCGACGGCAGAAAGGTTAAGGGCACGCTTCATTGGGTAAGCGCGGAAAATTCCTTTGATTGCGAAATTAGGCTTTACGACCGCCTTTTCAATGTCCCAAACCCCAGCGATGAAGAGGGCGTCTCCTCCTTTGCGGATAACCTTAACCCCGATTCGCTGACCGTGCTTAAGGGCTGTAAGCTTGATAACTCCCTTAAAGGCATTAAGGCGGGCGAAACCTTCCAGTTTATGAGACAGGGATATTTCTGCGTGGACCCCGACAGTAACGAGGAAATAACCGTCTTTAACCGCACGGTTGCCCTTAAGGATTCCTTTGCAAAAAAGGCGTAAAGTATGACGGTTCAAAATATTTTTGATTTTTTAAACGAAAAATTCCCCACCGACACCGCCTGCGATTTTGATAATGTAGGTTTGCTTGTAGGCGACCCTGATACGGAAGTTAAAAAGGCGGTTGTCGCCCTTGACTGCACCCCGAGTGCAATTAATACCGCCGTAAATAAGGGCGCACAGCTGATAATCACCCACCACCCTATAATATTTAACCCGCTAAAACAGGTTTTAGCGGGCAGTGCGGTTTACGAGGTTATCAAAAGCGGGATTTCGGTAATTTCTATGCACACAAACCTTGATGTGGGTGTCGGCGGCGTTAATGATTGCCTATCCTCTGCCCTAACGCTCAACAATGTGACTAAGGTTGCGGCTGAAGACGGGTATCTGCTTAATAAGGGCGAGCTTACCTCTCCCATTTATCCCGACGATTTAGCGGTTTATATTAAAGAAAAGCTCGGCGGTGCGGTAAAGTATTTCGGAGCGGATAAAGAAATTAAGCGTGTATTGCTCTGCTCGGGCAGCGGCGGCTCATATCTTGCCGAGACTTTAAGGCATAACTGCGACGCTCTTATCACCGCCGATGTCAAGCACAACCAATTTCTTGATGCCGAGCGTCTCGGTATTTCCCTTTTTGACGCGGGACACTTCGATACCGAGGATATTGTAATTGATCCGCTGAAAAGGCTATTAGAGAAAAAATTTCCCGAAATATCCTTCTGTTGCGACCATAATTCAAAAATTAAAAGCATTTAATAATAAAAAGTTAGTTTGTAAATGTTTTGGCATTATTTTGTCTTCCTTACCTAAAGGGTGATTTGCCGTGCAACCTCCCTTTAGGGCAAGGGGGGCTTTTTTATATCCTTAAGTTAAGTACGGCTTTTTTCTGCATTCATAATGATAAGAAAAATTGCGTGGTTTATCAATAATTTCTCTTGCAAAAATCAGCAGAGCTACAAACGAGGGTGTAGGCAAAAAGCTGAAAAACTCCTCAACTGAATCATCTATTTCGATAAACGTTGAAGAAATCAGGTTATACTGTTTTAAAATTCCTATAATCGACATTGATTTTTCCTCGGTAATATTCAAATGCTTTTCGAGCAGTTTAGGGGTAAAGGCTTTATCACTTTCTCTTTTATTAAGGAAAACCAATGCTGAAAAAATATCCTTATCTGCAAGGAAGTTAAATAATTTAGTATAATCAATACTGTCAAAAAGAGCTGATTTTTTGTCTACAATTTCAGGCACAAGCAAAAAATACTGCATCCTGTTTCCGATACCCATTCTTGTGAATCCTTGGTCTAAAAGCATTGAAGAATATCGCTCTTCCGATTTTCCGAGTCTGGCTACACATTCTTCAATATTGCAATCATCAAAATCGTTGCTCGTTATTGCTCTTTCGATGTCCCAGCAATACTCAAATGCCACCTTAAAACGCTCACTTTCAGGTGCATTAATTATTTTTTTAATAAACGCCGTATAAGCGTCAGTATATTGCGTTACATCTCTACCGAATAATTTATCGATAGAAACCTCAAAATAATCGGCGATTTTTGGTAATAAAACGGTATCTGGAATGCCGCCGTTTTCCCATTTTGAAACTGCCTGTGCAGATACACCGACAAATTTTGCAAGCTCGTCCTGCGTTATTCCTTTTTGTTTTCTTAAAATTGATATGTTAGTTCCAATGTTGTTAATACTCATAATTATGCTCTCCCATACAATTTAATTATGAAAGCTTTCACTATCCGTATTATACAACAAACCTCGGTTGAATTCAATGTAGGTAATTTTTACAAAAAACAACTGTAGGTTGAATTTTAAATTAGAATTACTTTATTGATGAAAATAATTATATACCTTTTGCGCGGCGTTTGCTGTCATTGAAGGAGCCTTAGAAAGTTCCTCAACGGCGGCGTTTTTAATTGCCGCTACGGTTTTAAAATGCTTTAAGAGCGCCGCGGCGCGGGCTTTTCCTATCCCCTCAATCTCCAAAAGCTCGGAATTAAGCATAGCCTTACTGCGCCTGGTTTTGTGGTAGCCTATCGCAAAGCGGTGCACCTCGTCCTGAATACCCGTTATAAAGGTAAAGGCGGCGCGGTTTGATTTAATGGATATATCCCCGCCCTCGGCGGCTATAGCCCTTGTGCGGTGCTTTGAGTCCTTAACCATACCGAATAGAGGGACTGTTATATTATGCTTTTTAAGAACGGGAGCTACTGCGGACATTTGCCCTAACCCACCGTCCAGCAGTATTAAATCGGGTAAGACCGAAAAGCCCTCGTCCTCCCCTTTTTCGTATTCGCAAAACCTACGGTCAAGTACCTCCGCCATAGAGCGGAAATCGTCCTGACCGACAAAGGTTTTAATTTTAAAGCGCTTGTATGCGGGCTTAAAGGGTCTGCCGTCTTTGTAAACAATCATTCCCGCAACATTTTCACTGCCTGCGGTATTGGAAATATCGTAAGCCTCAATATATCTCGGCGCGGTGGGAAGCCCTAAAAGGCGTGCCAACTCGTCAAGCACCGACATTTCCCTGCCCGTGCGGTCGGTTTTTTCCGAAATATTTTCGGCGGCGTTGGCAAGACACATATCAAGCAGAGCCTTTTGCTCGCCCTGCTTCGGGTTAATAAAGCTGACCTTATGCCCCGATTTTTCGGTAAGCCACCGCTCGGTCAAAGAAAAATCAGAATCGGTATCGATCAATATTCTCGGCGGAATATCGGTTTTATCGGAGTAATAACGCTGTAAAAATTCCGCGTAAAGGCTTTCTCTGTCCGAAACGCCGTCAATAATAAAATGCTGTTTATCGGTAAGTCGGTAATTCCTGAAGAGGATCACCTCCACACAGGCGCTCTCGCCGATAAGAGCGGACGCGATTAAGTCCTCCGACCTGTAGGGCGCTCTCACAACCTTTTGCTTCTCACGGATTTTATTAATCGCGTTAATGCGGTCGCGAAGCTTTGCGGCGGTCTCAAACTGTAAATTTTCCGCCGCCTCAAGCATTTTGGCATTTAATTTTTCTACCGTCTCCCCGTCTGAATCACCGTGCTTTATAAACTCCACGGCGGAATCTACCGTTTCGAGGTATTCCTCAAGGGAAATTTTACCCCTGCACGGCGCATCACACAGTCCGATATGATAATTAAGACAGGGCTTGGAGGGCTTGTCAAAGCTTCTTGTGCAGTCTGGAAGCTTAAAAATTTTGCGTGCCTCGTCCACCGTTTCCTTTACAACATATGAGGAAGAATAAGGGCCAATAAACTCCCCGCTTTTGTCAACTGACTTGGCCGTGGTAAGCTTTTTCCACTTGTCCGCGGTTATTTTAATATAGGAATAACCCTTATCGTCCTTGAGCAAAATGTTATATTTAGGCTGATTTTGCTTAATAAGGGAGTTTTCGAGAATAAGTGCCTCAAACTCGCTGTCGCACAGAATATACTCGAAATCATCAACATTGGAAACCATACGCTTTACCTTTTCGGTATGCTGATTTCCGCTGCCGAAATACTGTGTAACACGGTTTTTAAGCGCCTTTGCTTTACCTATATATATGACAGCGCCGTTTTTGTCCTTCATTATATAGACCCCCGCAGTCAGCGGGAGTCGGTTAGCTTTAGCTTTGAGCTCGGCTAACTTTTCCCTGTCGGCATAATAATTCACCAAATCACCTAAGCAATTAAATTTATATTTTAGAATATGTCGGTTGGTAACATAGCTTCACCGATTTGTAATTCACCTGTTGCCCGGCACAAACTCAAGTTTAAGCTGCATACCCATTCCTGCCGCCAAGCGTTGTAAAGTTTTAAGTGACGGATTGGCACTGCCGTTTTCCAATTTGCTAATGTCACCTTGGGCTATTCCTGTTTTATCAGCTAACTCCTTTTGTGTAAGACCTGATGCTTTTCTTGCATCAAGCATTGCCTGAACGATAGAAAATTCAGGCTCAAGCGCATCATATTCCTTTTTAAATTCAGGATTTTTTTTCTGTTCAGCTACAAAATCATTAAAGTTTGTCATAGGTTATTTTTCCTCCCTGTTCAAATAATCGTTTCGGTATTTCTTTGCTAACTCAATTTCATTTTTTGGCGTTTTCTGAGTTTTCTTTATGAATCCGTTTGTAAGAACAATCCTTTTACCGATTACGAAGAAATAAAGCACTCTTGAAATATTAGAACCTACCTTTGCTCTGATTTCAAAAATACCATCGGTCAAATGTTCCGAATAAGGTTTTCTGAGTTCTGTGCCGTTTACAGACAGTAATTCAATTATTTTAACAAGCCGCGCCCGCATTTTTGTATCAAGCGATAAAAGAAAATCTTTAGCCGGCTCTGTACCGTCGCTTTTTTCATAGAAAATAATTTCAAAGTCCTGCAATTTTATTCTCTCCAAAATTATATGTTTTATCC
>JAXJVI010000088.1:0-14761 GCA_036308615.1 Acutalibacteraceae bacterium
TCCCCCAAATCCTTAAGTCGGCGCTTTATATTTTTAATAAGTATATCCTCAAAATTACAGCGGTTAAGCCCTTTAAGCGCAAGCTCCCCGTTTTTAATCAAAATAATCTCTTTCATCAGTTTGCCTTTCTAAGCTGTTTTTTTGCCTCTTCAAGAGCCGAGACCAGCATATCTGCGTCCTCTTTTGTGTTGTATCTTGAAAAGCTTATTCTAAGCGCGCTGTCTACACGCTTTGGCTCAAGCCCCATTTGATTCAGCACATAGCTGCCGTGACCCTTTGCGCAGGCACTTCCGCTTGAAACAAAAACATTTCGGCTTTCAAGAAAATGAAGCAAGGTTTCCGAACGGTAGCCCACAAGGGAAATATTCAATATATAGGGCAGACACCCCTCCGGCGAGTTTATGATCGCGCCGATTTTAAGCAGCCTGTCCCTTGTGTAATCAAACAGCTCCTGCTGTATTTTAAACTGTGTTTCAGGCTTAGGCAGTTCCTCTGCCGCTCCCATAAGCCCCATAATAAGCGGAGTCGATTCGGTGCCGGAGCGCATACCCCGCTCCTGACCGCCGCCCGTTATAAGGGGGCTTATATGCACGCCTTTTTTACAGTACAAAAAGCCTATTCCCTTTGGGCCGTGAATTTTATGACCGCTGGCGGATAAAAGGTCAACCCCTAACCGCTTTACATTAACGGACAGCTTGCCGTAGCCCTGCACCGCGTCGCAGTGGAAAAGCGCCAAGGGCGCTATCCTCTTTGTAAGCGATACCGCCTTTTCTACAGGCTGAACCGCCCCCGTTTCGTTATTTACAAGCATCATACTCACAAGCAGAGTGTTATCCGTAAGGGCGTTTTCAAGCTCCGACAGCGGAACAATTCCGTTATTATCGGGCTTTAAATATACAACCTCAAAGCCGTAAGCTTCAAGTCTTTTCGCCGTCTCTAACACCGAGGGGTGTTCGATAGCCGTGGTGATAATTCTTCCGCCCCTGCTTTTCGCCTTCAGCACAGATAAAAGGGCGGTATTGTTAGCCTCCGTACCGCTTCCCGTGAAGAAAATTTCATCGGCTCTTGCGTTTACGGTGTGCGCAATACACTCCCGCCCGTCATTAAGGGCGATTTCCGCCTCCATTCCTATTCGGTGCAAAGAGGAAGGGTTGCCCCAGTTTGATTCAAGGGCACGGGTTATATATTGAACCGCCCTTTTTGACGGCTTTGTGGTAGAACTGTTGTCAAGATAAGCGATATGCTCCAAAATGCACTGCTCCCTATAATTATATACAATTTATTATACAATATTTTTTCGGAATAAACAATAGCAATATACCTAATATTTTTAATTTTTTGCACAGTCTGAATTTTGTGCTTGAAAATGCTTATATATAATGCTATAATGCATTTGAAATAAGGTAGACCTAAAACGGTGGACGGTTAAGTCTTGCCCCTGATTTAGGGGGTGATGCCGATGGAGTACATAACAGTAAACGATTTATTTACCTTTGGTATTTTAATCGTATCAATCATTACACTGATTGTTTCCATAATGCATAAAAAGAAATAACCGCCCTGTCTACCAAACTGTGCGGTTATTTCTTTAGCTAAACTTTTTGGGGCTGACCGTCTGTCGGTCTGCCTTATTTCACTTATATTATAACACATACTTAATAAATGTCAAGATTTATTAATATGTGAAAGGAGCAAGCTGTAATCTTATGAACATTCAAGACTTTATCGCAAACGAAAACGAAAAACCCCTTGACAGAATTTTACCCGACGGAGGCTTCACCTCAATATTCCGCACAATCGCCTGTATAGGCGACAGTCTTTCTTCCGGCGAGTTCGAGTCCCGCAAGGACGGCAATGCAGGCTTCCACGATATGTATGAATATTCCTGGGGACAGTATATCGCACGCATGTGCGGCAGTACGGTTTACAACTTTTCCTGCGGCGGTATGACCGCAAAGGAGTATTGCGAAAAATTTGCAGAAAATAAAGGCTTTTGGAACCCTAAATACGCTTCTCAAGCCTACATAATCGCCCTTGGCGTAAACGAGATATGGCAAAATCAGGAATTAGGCTCGGTAAACGATGTCGATTTTTCGGATTATAGAAATAACAAGAAAAATGTTGCGGGATATTACGCCGAAATAATACAGCGTTTAAAGCAAATTCAACCCCGCGCAAAATTTTTCCTTATGACCATGGCTGACGAAGGAGTAAACGATGCTAAGGTTAAGGAAAAGCAGGCGCACGCGGCGCTGCTTTACGATTTTGCCGAAAAATTTGATAACACCTATGTTATTGACCTGCTTAAATATGCGCCGACATACGATGAAAAATTCAAAGAGAATTTCTACCTAAACGGTCATATGAATCCTATGGGCTATATTCTAACGGCAAAAATGACCGCGTCCTATATTGATTACATAATCCGCCACAACCCTGAGGATTTCAAAGAAATCGGCTTTATAGGTACTGAACTGCACGGTTAAAATAAAAGTAAAGGAAAAAATCTTATGAACATCCAAGAATTTATTGCAAACGAAAACGAAAAGCCACTTGACAGAATTGTATCGGACGGGGGATTTACCGCAATCTTCCGTACAATCGCCTGTATAGGGGACAGTCTTGCATCAGGCGAATTTGAATCTATAAAAGCGGACGGCAGCCACGGCTGGCACGATATGTATGAATATTCGTGGGGTCAGTATATCGGGCGTATGTGCGGAAGTAAGGTTTACAACCTTTCACGCGGCGGTATGACCGCCAAAGAATACTGCGAAAGCTTTGCAGACGCAAACGGCTTTTGGGACGCTAAATACGCTTCGCAAGCCTATATAATCGCCCTTGGCGTAAACGATATTCTAAATAACAGACAGGAATTGGGCTCGGTAAACGATGTGGATTTTTCCGACTATAAAAACAACAAGGAAAATTTTGCGGGATATTACGCCGGGATTATACAGCGTTTAAAGCAAATACAACCCCGCGCAAAGTTCTTCCTTATGACTATGGCGGACGAAGGAGTAAACGATGCTAAGGTTAAGGAAAAGCAGGCGCACGCGGCGCTCCTTTACGATTTTGCCGAAAAATTCGATAACACCTATGTTATTGACCTGCTTAAATACGCGCCGACCTACGATGAAAAATTTAAGGAGAACTTCTTTCTCAACGGTCATATGAACCCTATGGGCTATATTTTAACCGCAAAAATGGTGGCGTCCTACATTGACTACATAATCCGCCACAATCCGAATGATTTTAAAGAGGTCGGCTTTATAGGCACCGACCTGCACGGATGAAGTTTAAATAATCTTTTTACAGTTTGATAAAAAGTGTTGCATTCTCCCCCGAATATATAGTATTATTATATCAAATAATTAACTTAACCTTTGTAGGTTGGAGGCGTACTATGAAAGAAAGTATAGACAAAATTTTAAGTGAGCTTACATTTGAGGAAAAGGCACAGCTGCTTACCGGCGGAGCGGCACTCTGTACGGCGGCGATAGAGCGCCTTGGTATACCTGCCGTAAATGTATCGGACGGCCCCCACGGAGTAAGGCGATTAATAGGACATCCCACATGTCCGCAGGAGTGCAATATTGACGGGGGAGACACCTGTATGCCTACGGCGTCGGCGGTGGGCGCCTCGTGGAGCAGGAAAATCGCCTTTAAATCGGGCGAGGTAATTGCGGATGATTGCAAGCAGGAGGATATTCAGGTTATATTAGCCCCCGCCGCTAATATGAAGCGTGTTCCCAACTGCGGCAGAAACTTTGAATACTATTCGGAAGACCCGTATCTTTCGGGAATACTCTCTGCAGAGTTCATTAACGGTGCAGAAAGTAAGGGAATAGGCACTTCTTTTAAGCATTACGCCGCCAATAACCAAGAGGTTAGACGAGGCACAATCAATGCAGAGATAGACGAGCGCACCCTTATGGAATATTATCTTCGTGTGTTTGAAATAGCACTTGAAAATTCACACCCTGCGAGTGTTATGTGCGCTTACAATAAGATTAACGGTATATGGTGTTCGGAAAACCGCTATCTGCTTACCGAAATTTTAAAGGAAAAATGGGGCTATGACGGTCTTGTGATTTCTGACTGGGGCGCTGTACATAATATTTCAAAAGCCGTAAAAGCGGGACTCGATTTGCAGATGCCAAGGAACAACAATATAGCCGATGAGCTCCGTGAGGGAATAGAAAAGGGATTTGTTACTGAGGAAGATATAAACCGAAGAGTTCGCACGGTTTTGGAATTTATCGAAAAGTATGCTAAGAAGCCCGATGAACAGCCGACGGAATACAGCCGTCAAAAGCAGCATCAGGCGGCGTATGAGGCGGCGTGTGAGACAATTACCCTTTTAAGAAACGAAAATAACATTTTGCCCCTCAACAAGGACAAATACAAAAAAATTGCCGTCTTAGGCCGTTGCGCCGAAAGACTGGTATTTATGGGCGGCGGTTCATCCGCAGTAACCGTAGAAGATAAAAGCATTGACAGACCTCTCCATTGTATGAGAGGAAACGCCGAGGATATTAAGGTGGACTATTTCCCAATGTTTGAAGTGGGATTCAATTCACACTTTAGAAGCGAGGAGTGTCTGTATAATGTTTCCGCCGGCAGCTATGACTGCGTAGTGCTTTTTGTAGGCAACGATTATATAAACGAACGCTATGTAAAGCATTGCGAAACTGAGGGCGAAGACAGATATCCCGCTTCCTTCCCGGACCATATGAACGAGGTAATTGAAAAGGCAATAGAGCTTTATCCCAACCTTGTGCTTGTTATTCAAAGCGGCAGTGCCGTAATTCCTAAAAAGTGGGAAAATGCTCCTTGCATTATTCAGATGTGGTATTCCGGCGAGGCCGCAGGCAAAGCCGTTGCAGATATTTTGTTCGGCAAGGTAAACCCCTCCGGCAAGCTTTCGGAAACCTTCCCCTTAAAGCCCCGTGAGGATATTTGCTATCCCGGAGATATGGTAAAGTGCGAATATACCGAAAAGCAGAATGTGGGTTACAGGTACTATGACGCTCACCCCGATGAGGTTTGGTTCCCCTTCGGTCACGGAATCTCGTATACCGAATTTGAATATTCCCACATTACCTTAAGTGAAAAGAAATTCACAACCGATACTTTCTCTCTTGAGGTAAGCTTCAAGGTTAAGAACATAGGTAAGGTTGCAGGCAAAGAGGCCGTACAGCTTTATGTAGCTCCCCTTGATTCCATCGTTGCGAGACCTGCAAAAGAGCTCCGTGCGTTCGATAAGGTTGAACTTGAACCGGGTGAAGAAAAGACCGTAACCCTTAAGTTGAAGGATAAGGATTTTGCTTATTATAATACCTGCCTGCATGATTGGCATGTTGAGTCGGGCTCATACCGCATTATGGTAGGCGCTTCGTCGGCTGATATACGCCTTTCGGATACCCTATCCGTTCTTTACGACAGCGACTATACCAAGGACAAATTCGACGGCTCAATGATTTTATAATGAGGCTGTAAAAAAATCAATCGGGGTTTGTCTGTGTGCTTGTAGGGGAGGGCCTCTGTGCCCTCCCGTTTACTTCAAATGTTTCGGGAGGGCGCAGAGACCCTCCCCTACGCATTTAGGCATTAGACTTTTTCGATTGGTCGATGACACCCGCCCCTACAAAATATCTTTAAGCTTTACCCCTACAAACCCCGATTTTTTACATCGCCTATCATTATATTTTAAATTAATTGACATAGAGGAAAACATAACATATAATAAGCCTTGGTATTAAACCGTAAAGGATGTGCTTTTTTGAAAATAGCAGTAATTACAGGCGCTTCGTCGGGCATTGGTAAGGAATACGCGGCGGAGGTTTCCCGTACACGCAAGGAAATAGACGAAATTTGGCTTATCGCAAGGCGCGAGGATAAGCTACGCGAGACAGCAGGAGAGCTTAGCGCAAAAACCCGCATTTTACCCCTTGACATTACAAACAGCGAGTGTCTCAATAAATATACTTCCCTGCTTTCAGAGCTTAATCCCACCGTCTCACTTCTTATAAATAATGCGGGCTTTGGAAGGCTCGGCAATTTTGACACCGTCTCACCGGAGGATAACGGCGGTATGGTGCGCCTTAACTGCGAGGCGCTGACGGTTATGACCGCCCTCACCCTTCCCTATATGCAAACGGATTCGGAAATAATAAATGTTTGCTCTATAGCCGCCTTTGCTCCAAATACGGGAATGTCGGTTTACTCCTCGACAAAGGCATATGTATTAAGCCTTTCAAAGGCGCTTAGAATTGAGCTTAAAGGCCGAGGAATTAATGTTTTAGCGGTGTGTCCCGGTCCTATGGATACCGAGTTTTTACCCATCGCGGGAATAGCCAAGGGTTCAAGCCGCACCTTTGACACCCTGCCTCGGGTCAATCCCGCGGTTATGGCGCGGAAATCGCTTGTTGCCTCTTCTAAAAAGCGGGGAGTTTACACAAATCGTCTCTTCTTCAAGTTTTATCGGGTTATAGCTAAAATTCTGCCGCATAGTATAGTAATGAAAATGAGCGCAACCTGATAAGCTTTTGGAGGAAGAAATATGATTTCTGCGGTCGGATGGCCTGTGTGGGCGCTGATAATTTTATTTATCTGCGGTCTTATACTTATAATTAAGGGCGGAGATTTCTTTGTGGACGCCGCCTCTTGGATGGCGGAGGTTTCGGGAATACCCCATTTTGTAATCGGGGCAACGGTGGTAAGCCTTGCGACAACCCTGCCCGAGCTTATAGTTTCCTGCCTAGGTGCGGCGCGCGGCTCTAACGCGATAGCGATAGGCAACGCGGTAGGCTCGGTCACGGCGAACACGGGGCTTATTATGGCAATTTCGGTAATCTGCATCCCCGCCGCGGTAAAACGCTCGCAGTACGCGGTTAAATCCCTGCTTTTACTGCTTGTTTCGGTGATTCTCTATATTTCTTCATTAGGTAAAAGCTTTTCGCTTATCGGAAGTATAGCGTTACTTATAATATTCGTTATTTCAATTTACGAGAGCATTAAAACCGGCAAGGAAGAATCTGCACAGACCGAAAAAAGGGTCTTCACTAAAAAGGAAGTTCCGATTAACATTGCAAAATTTATCATAGGCGCGGCGGGGATAGTGGTAGGAGCGGATTTTCTTGTAAGCTCCGCTACCGAAATTGCCGCTTTAAGCGGGGTTTCGGAGGCGGTCATTTCCGCAACGATCGTAGCCGTCGGCACATCTCTGCCCGAGCTTGTAACAACGGTAACCGCTGTCATTAAAAAGCAGTCCTCCCTGTCGGTGGGAAATATTCTAGGCGCAAATTTAATCGATTTGGCGATAATATTGCCGATTTGCTCGATAGTCTCGGGCGGACAGCTTACCGCCTGTGCGCAAAATATTTTTCTCGATATTCCCGTTTGTATTCTGCTTTTGTGTATTGCGGTCATTCCCATGCTTCTGCGCGGAAAATTCACCCGCCCGCAGGGAATACTGCTTTTGGTGCTTTACATAGCTTACACAGTGTTTATATCCTTTTTCAATCCTTTTTCAATAGTTTAAGTACACATACCGAAAACATAAAAAGCGGTAAAATAACAAGACTGTGGCTAATCTCAGCGTTTGCGGAATCGATTAATAAAAAAACAATCTCGGTAAAAGTAGAAAAAAGCTTTTGCCGAGATTGTTTGCTTTTATGCGGACAAACCCCGATTTGTTTATTTGCAGCCGCTTTTTGTTTCCAACGGCTACTTAATAAGTATCTCGTCACAGTCTTCTTTTCTTATAGCGATTACCGCGCCGCGTATTAAAAACGCCTTTGGGTCGCCCGCGGGACTTTTTCCCACACATTCGACCCTTGTATCGGGCGTAAGCCCTATATCGAGCAAACGCCGACGCATACTGCCCTTTGTGAGCAGTTCTGCTATTTCGGCGTACTCTCCTACATCAATACCGTTAAGATTTTTCGTGGTCTCCGCCTCCCTTAGGCTGACTGGCATAGTTATTAACATATTATTCTCATAACGGCTTAGTGTTACTTATAATTTCTTGAAAATTGATTCAATATATGTTATATTACAATTAGTTTATTGTATGCGGTGAAATGTATGGATATAATTTACGAAAATAAAACTCGCTTAATAGAAGTTTCGTTTAGCGAAGGTCTGGCTCCTTTTGCTCATTTGCATAAGGAGCTTGAGATAATATATGTGCGTGAGGGGAAAGCCGTTGCATATGCCGACAAAAACAGCTATCTCTTAAATGCGGGCGATATGTTTATCGCTTTCCCTAATCAGGTTCATTATTACCGAACGGTTACCAAGGGTGAATTTATGGTATTGATATTTTCTCCCGGCATTTTATATGATGTTTCTTCAAAAATATCTAAGAGCAAGCCTGATATTAATTGCTTTACTCCCTTGGATGACGGGAATTTAAAGGATATTTTTGACAGGATGTATGCTTTGGACGGGGAGTATAAAAATATTGCGATAAGCGGCTATCTTAATGTTGTTATGAGCCGTATTTTACCGAAGCTAAGACTTCAAACGGTTGATACGGAGAATAATTCCGCCTTCTATAATATTATCGATTTTTGCACCCATAATTTTAAGGACGATATAACCCTTGATATTGTCGCCGAGGAATTACATTTGAGTAAATATTACATATCCCGTTTAATCAATAATAGGCTTAAGCAGAACTTTAATGAATACATAAACAATTTGCGAATTTCCGAGGCATGCAACCTTTTAAGGGAAACTGACGAAAAAATAGCCGACATCTCGGAGGATGTCGGCTTCGGGACGATACGGTCGTTCAACCGCGCGTTTAAGCTTGTAATGGGCTTATCGCCCGCTGAATACCGCATTAAAAACAAAGAGCTTAAAGCGATTTAAGGTAGTTAATGCTTACTTCGGCACATTCGAGACGGGTTTTGCCCATACTCGGCTCATCCTGCTCTACTACAACCCATGTTGCCCCGACTTCCTTGCAGGCGTCAAGGATAGCAGGGAAGTTCTGAACGCCGCAGCCAACGGGGCGCAACTTAAATTTCTTTGAGGTATCCTCCGCCTTTTCCTTACCGTCGGCACCGATAAGTCCGTACATATTTTCGCTCTTGCCGCCGACAAAATCCTTAAGGTGGATGATTTCAATTCTGCCGTTATATTTGCGGATATAGTCGGAGGGATTTTCACCGCCTACATTTACCCAGCAGGTATCAAGCTGTGTTAAAAGCAGGTCTGCCGAAACATCGCTGTAAAGACGGTCAAGCTTGTATTCGCCGTCAACCTTCTGGAATTCAAAATCGTGGTTGTGGTAGCAAAGCTTCATACCGTTGGCATTTGCAAGCTCGCCGAACTTCTTGACATTCTCTATAAACTCGGCATTTTTCTCGCCGCCGGCGAGATACTCCGCGCCAATCCACGGAATAACAATGTATTTACAGCCTATCTCGGCATATGCCTTAAAGGTTTCCTCACCCTTTAAAAGCTCACTGTAAGGAACATGAGCGGAAATCGGAGCAAGACCTATCTCTTCGCAAAGCTTTTTAACCTCTGCGACGGATTTTCCGTAAAGTCCCGCAAACTCAACGCCGGCATAACCTAATTCCTTAACCTTTTTGAGGGTGCCCTCAAAATCTGCTTCCATATCGGTTCTTACCGAATAAAGCTGTAAAGCAATCGGAAAATCGTACATAATTATTTCTCCTTTTGATTACCGACAGCCCTCTTTGAGGGCTGTCGGTATTGTTATAATTAGATTTCAGGGATATTAATCTCTACTTCGTGACCGCACTCGCTGGATCTCTGAATACCGTCAAGTATAGCCTGATTGTAGATTATCTCGTCGGTCGGAACGGGAGCCTTGCCGCCTGTGATTATAGCGTCAAGGAAGGAACGGATCTTTCTGTTCCAAAGATCGGTAGTTGCGGGAAGGAGCGGAACTTCTGTCTTTACGGGCTCTCCTGCAACATCGTGATAAATGGTCATGGGCTTATTGAAAGAGCCGTTCCAACAATCAGTGGACGGTACGCGCAAAGAACCCTTTGTACCCATAATTATGGTGTCTCCCGGAGTGTCAAGGTGCATATACCACGCAATACGGAAGTCGAGAACTATGCCGCCCTCAAGACGGATATAAGCAGAGGCAAAGTCGTCAACGCTGAACTTCTTTGCACACTCGGGCTTGCCAACCTGGGAATAAGCCTCGGGTGTGGTGCCGAAGTAATCGGTAGCCGTACCAGAAACGGTTAGGGGCTTAGGATTGTCAAGTGCGTTCATAACAAGGTCGATTGAGTAGCAGCCGATGTCTCCCAACGCGCCGAGGCCCGCCTTATCGTTTTCAATAAAGGTCTCAGACCAGCTTACGGGAATGCCGTGTCTGCGGCCGCCGCCTGTCTGAACATAGTAAACTCTGCCTAATTCGCCGGACTTTACAATTTTCTTTATCATCTGCATATTGGCGTCAAAGCGGGGCTGGAAGCCTACCGATACAATCTTTCCGCTCTTCTTCTCTGCCTTGCGGATTGCGATAGCCTCGTCAAGGGTTACGGTCATCGGCTTTTCGAGCAGTACATTAAGTCCGTGCTCAAGTGCATAAATAGTACACTCAGCGTGGGTGCGGTTGTAGGTACAAACCGAAACCGCGTCCATTTCGACCGTGTCAATCATTTCCTTGTAATCGGTGAAGTACTTAGCGCCTTCAACCCCGAATTCCGCAAACTTCTTTTCTGCCTTTCCGGGAATAAGGTCGCAGCCCGCAACTAATTCAACATCGGATTGCTTCAAATAGGCTTGAATGTGAGAGCCTGAGATTCCGCCCGTACCGATTATACCGATTCTAAGCTTGCGGTCGCTTTTTACTGTGCTTTGAGCTTCTTGATTGCTTGTGAAATTGTTCATATCAAGTGCCATTTTATTTTCCTCCTGAAAAATAATTTTTATATCACGAACTGGCGCATATAGCGGCAGCTAAGTGCTACTGAGTCTAAAATCCGTTCCTTTGAGCTTTCAAACGCCTTGTCCTCAACCTCAATGCAGGCAAAGCCGTCAAAGCCGATGTCGGTGAGAGCAGAAACATATTTGCCCCAGTCAACATCTCCGAGACCCGGGAGCTTGGGACTCATATAATCGAGGGGATAGCCCATTATGCCGACCTCGTTAAGCTTATCGGGATAAAGCTTAATATCCTTAAAGTGAACATGGAAAATTTTATCCTTAAACTCGTAAAGGGGCTTAATGTAATCGATCTGCTGCCAGATAAAATGGCTGGGGTCGTAGTTGATACCGAAATTGTCACTCGGCAACAGCTCAAACATCTTACGCCAAAGGGCAGGGGTGGTAAAGAGGTTCTGTCCGCCGGGCCATTGGTCGGCACCGAAAAGCATCGGGCAGTTCTCAATAGCTACCTTAACGCCCTTTTCCTCGGCAAGCTTAATTATCGGGGGCCAGATTTCCTTAAACAGCTCTAAATTCTCTTCGACGGTTTTGGTCTGGTCTCTTCCTATAAAGGTTGTAACCATATTAACGCCCAAAAGTGAGCTCATATTAATAACCTTTTTAAGGTGCTCTATTGCGGCGTTTCTTTTTTCAAGATTGCCGTCCATAGTGTTGGGGTAAAAGGCGAGGGAGGAAATTTCAATGCCCTTTTTTGCACAGAAATCCTTTATGTAGGCGATATATTCGTCAGAGGTGTTGTCCACATCAATGTGGCTTACCCCCGCGTAACGCCTTTCCGCCTTGCCCTGCGGCCAGCAGGCAACCTCCATACAATCACAGCCGTTTTTTACGGCGTTTTCGACCGCCTCCTCAAAGGTAAAGCCGTCATAGATTGCGCTTACGATTCCAAGCTTCATAATTTGCACTCCTTTATCGGGTATTTAATTTTTGCGCTTTGTTTTATTAAGTCCATACAGGTGTGGACATTATGGGTTAATTCGCATACGCTCTTGTAATCATCTAAAAAAGCGTCCCTATTTTCAATATAATCGGCGAATTTTTCCGCCTCGCCCCGCATTACCTCGGCGCGGTCGGGCATACCTAAAAGCGGAGTTTCCTTACCGTCATTTATTAGTGAAATATCGGCGTACTGGGAAATTGAGCCGATTTTAACAACGCCCTTATCGCCGACTATTTCGGAGCCTATCGCCGACTGACCGATTTTACTGTAGGACAGAACCGCTGTAAAATCCTTATAGCCTAAAACCGCCCCGCCCGAAAGGTCGGCGCCGTTGTTATCAAAGGCGGCGCCGGCTGATACGCTGTCGGGCTTGCCCAATAAATCGACCGCCGCATATACGCAGTAAACCCCTAAGTCCATAAGGGTTCCCGCGGCGAGGGACATATCGAAAATATTGACACTTTCACCCTTTTTGAATTGCTCATATCGGCTTGAAAGCTGGCAAAAATCAATTCGCGCTTGCGAAATTCTGCCTATCTGTTTAAGTGCGTCAAGCAGTATTTCCCGCCCCGCTGTGTGTCGGGACATAATCGCCTCGGCATATATAAGTCCCTTTTTATCGGCGAGAGATAAAAGCTCGTCATATTTTCCGCAGTCGGTCGCAATGGGCTTTTCACAGATTACATTTTTGCCCTTTTCTAAAAAGAGCCGGCTTTGCTCATAGTGAAAGACATTAGGGGTGGCTATGTATACCGCGTCAATATCGGGGCTATCGGCAACAGCCCTTAAATCTTTTGAAAAATGCTTAAAGCCCTGCGCTTTTGCAAAGTCTTCGCCCTTTTTAATACTTCGCGAATAGGCGGTGTGAAGCTCATATCTTCCTGTTAAACGGCAAGCCGCTAAAAACTTTTCGGTAATAGCGCTTGTGCCGACGGTCGCAAGCCTTATCATTATATATTTACCTCAAGCGCTTGCTTTTTGTCTGATGACTCAAAGCAAGCCTCCATAACCTGCATAACGCGGCGAACCTCGCAAAGCTTGATTGCGGATTCCGCTTTTCCGTCAAGCGCGGTGCAGAAATTGCGGTAAAAATCGTGAACATCGCTTTGAGGGCGCTCGGCTTCGTACATATCAAGGGTGATTTCATCGCGCGGCGCCATTGTTTTGGTTATACCCGCGGCGGTCTGAACGGGGAGAACCTCCTTCTCATTCCACGCCTTCATACGGGCAACCTGCGCGTTCTTCTGCCAATCCTCGATAATCGCGCTGCCGTTTTTGCATTGCAGATAAAAGCGTGGCATTGCGATAAAGTTATATGTACCTACCTCGACATAGGCGGTCTTTCCGCTTTCAAAATACATTGTAAGCTTAAAGCCGTCGTCCACCTCGGAATTGGTGATGTGGGTCTCGGTGCAGTAAACCCTTACGATTCTTTCCTTTATAATCTGCAAAATCTGGTCGATAAGGTGTACGCCCCAGTCGAGAATCATTCCGCCGCCCTGAGCCTTGGTACAGCGCCAGTCGCTGGGAATACCGCGGGAGCCGTGAATGCGGGACTCAATATTAATAAGCTCGCCTATCTCGCCCGACTCCACAATCTTTTTCATTGCCAAGTAGTCAACATCCCACCGTCTGTTCTGGTGAACGGTGAAAAGCTTGCCGGATTTATCCGCGGCGGCGGTCATCTCGTCAAAGGCGGCAACCGACATCTCGACCGGCTTTTCGCATATGACATTTTTGCCCGCCTCTAAGGACTTTACAACAAGCTCCTTGTGGTCGTCGTTCGGAACGGCGATAACAACCGTTTCTACGGCTTGGTCGGCTAACACTTCCTCAAAGGAGGAGTATGCGTGAATGCCGTTTTTCTCCGCAAGTTCATTTTTGGAGGGGTCTGTATCGTACACGCCCGTGAGTGCGGCGACATCACTTGCCAAAATCTGACGGGTGTGCCACGCGCCCTGTCCGCCGTAGCCGATAACTGCAAAATTTTTCTTCATTATTATCCCTCGATTTTTTGAATATGCGGGCAGTCGATTCCCTTGCGGTAATCGGAATACGCCCAATGAATCGCGTTTTTAATTACTCTTATAATCTGCGGATTGTGGTATGTAGGATAGCTTTCGTGACCGGGCTGGAAGTAGAAAATTTTGCCGTAGCCCCGTCTGTAGCAGCAGCCCGCGCGGAATGCCTCGCCGCCCTCGTAGCTGCCTATAAATATAAGCTTGTCGGGCTCGGGTATGCTGAAGGGCTCGGAATAGGTTTCCTCGTGGTCGAGCTTTATGTAGCGGTCAATACCCTCGGCTATCTGATGGGACGGGTCGCAGACCCATACATATTCGCGGTCGCCGTCTTCCCGCCAACCAAGCGAGCAGGGAGTACCCATAAGAAGCTTAAAGGGCTTGGAATGGTGGGCGGAGTGGAGGAAAATCATTCCCATACCCGAAAGCACCGCGTTTTGAACACGAATTGCAACCTCGTCGGGTACATCCCCGTGCCGCATATGACCCCACCAGAGCATAACATCGGTTTCGGCTAAAAGCTCGTAGGTAATATCGTTTACATTGTCAAGCGTGACTGTCTTAACGGTGATTTCACCGTCCTCAAGGTGTTCCTTTAACGCCGTGTGTATACCCTTCGGATAAATTGCCTTGACGGCGTCATCGGTCTTTTCGTGATAAAATTCATTGTATATAGTAACTCTTAGCATCATAATCCGCCCCTTTTGATTTCTATCCTAATTATATAAATTCAATTAAATTACGGCAAGTAAAATATGTCATATTTTATAGACAAATGTTGCTATATCTGTGATGTATCCCCAAATATAAAGGTTTATTTTTGCAGTTTGCGGGAAAACTGTTATCGGTGATTGAA
>JAXJVI010000089.1:0-3570 GCA_036308615.1 Acutalibacteraceae bacterium
CGTGCAAAGGGCGAACAATGTGCCATTTTTTATATGACACAGGTCAAAAGCGCGGTTGCCCGGCTGACGAAAACTGCAACAGATATGTACCGGGTCGAAAATACAGAAAACCAAAGGAGAAAAAACAATGAGAAAAACAAAAACAACAATCTATTTTGGCAGGGACGGCGAGGTTGATCGAATCGTGAGCAACGCGGGACCGACGCGCCACAACAAAGCGGCATTTCTTCTGCACTGCAACGACGTTCAACCCACATTCGGAATGAAGCTCCGCAGATTTTTACTGCGTGCACGCCTGACTGTACTCCACTATGCGGACAAGGCAAGCTTTGAAAAGCACCACAGCGCGGCGGCAATGCCGTACATCGGACTGGAAAGCAGTGTAGGAAATGAGTAGCGCTTCAAAACAAGCATACAACCGTGCGCGGTATAAGAGGCTAAGAGCCGAAAACAGGTGCGTTCAATGCACTAATCAGGATGAGCGCACCTTGAACGGCTTCTCGACGTGTGAAGTCTGCCGCCAAAAGTTTGAAGAATACCGCAACCGACCGGAAGTAAAGGCAGCACATAAAGCTCAGGCATCCTTAAATCAAAGCAGGAAATATTATGAATGTCTGGAAAATCATTGCTGTACGCGCTGCAGAACAAAGCTCCCACGCAACTACTATTATACGCAATGCGAAATCTGTCGCGAGTATTTTAAAACTCTCGATCAAAAGAAAAAGACCGCCAAGCGCGGCAACGCTTGAACGGTCAAAATAAAAGTTTTGCATAAAAACCTATTTTTATTTTACTCGATTTTTCAGATAAAGTCAAGGAGGAAAACAATGTGTAAAATATGCAAATGTTCGGCATGCCCTGCGACGTGTCCGAACGCTGATCCGCCAAAGGTAATCGGGCATTGTGCGCAATGCGGCTGTGAGCTGACCGCCGACGAAACATTTTTTGAGGACAGCGAAAGCAACGCTTTTTGCACAAAGTCCTGCGCGCTCGAATTTTACGGCGTCGAGGAGGCGGAGTTTAATGGCTGAGGAATTCAAGGGCGGCGTTACCTACTTTACGAAAGGAATTTTAAGCGTTCCCGTGTTTTTCCCGGAAGATAAGGTAAAATGCTGTTACTGCCCGTTTTGCCGCTCAGAAGGTGATTTAAAGCGATTCTGGTGCAGAGTAGCAAATGAAATGATATACAATCCGTTTTATGCAGGATTGCCGGAGTTTTGTCCTATTGAAACAACAGGGGAAATTACAGGAACCAAGAAAGGAGATTAACCATGGGATTACCCGTATTAATATTAGGCGAGAGCGGGAGCGGAAAATCAACCTCCCTGCGAAATTTCAAAGGCAATGAAATCGGAGTGATGAACGTTGCGGGCAAGCCGCTGCCGTTTAAGTCCGATATAAAGCCTTACAGCGTCAGCCGAGTTGCAAAGCAAAAAGGATTTAGCCGTTACGACGTGATAAAATCGGCTATTAAAAACGGTAAGGTCAAGACGTATGTTATTGACGACAGCCAGTATTTACTCGCGTTTGACAGTTTCGATCACGCAAAAGACGTAGGCTACGGAAAATTCACCGACATGGCGGTCAATTTTCAAAACCTGATTAACTTTTGTATTGACGAGATAGACGACGATAAAATCGTGTATTTTTTACATCACTGTGAAACAACTGATTTCGGCAAAATCAAGGCAAAGACAATTGGCAAAATGCTCGACAATCAGCTTACCGTCGAGGGGTTGTTCAGCATTGTCTTACTCTGTGACACCGACGGGAACACTCATAAATTCATCACGCAGTCCGACGGAAAAACAACCGTTAAATCACCTATGGGAATGTTTGAGCGTGAGATTGATAACGACCTAAAAATGGTTGATGAAACCATAAGAGAATACTATAGCTTAACTTAAAGGAGAATGACACATGATACCCAAATATAACGGAAGTAAATCAGAAAAATCAACATCTTTTGCACCTATACCCGCAGGCGGATACGTTGCTAAAATCATGGGTGCGAGGATTGAAAACTACTCATGGGGCAGCGTCCTTATTATTGCTTTTGATATTTATGAGGGAGAATACACAGGATTTTTCCAGCAGCGTTTTGACAACGACACGAGCACCGACAAAAAGTGGAAAGGCACGTTCAGGATCACCATTCCCGACGAAAGCTCGGAGTATTTCAGCTCTCAGAAACGCAGCTTCAACAACCTTATTTATGCGCTTGAAGTCAGCAACGGCAATTACACTTTTGACTGGAATGAGAACGGCTTAAAAGGCTTGACACTCGGCGTTCTGTTCCGCAACAAGGAATGGGAATATAAGGGCAAAACCGGATGGACAACCGAGTGCTGCTCGGTAACCGGCGCCGACGAAATTCGTCAGGGTGATTTTAAAATTCCGAAGGACAAGCCGCTCGACAATTCCTCGGGCTCAACCGTAAACACAAACAGCGGTTCAGGCAGTGACTTTTCAAACGTGCCGCTCGACGATGATTTGCCGTTCTGATTATGAATCCATTTGATATTGATACAGTTTTAAAAACGTTTGAAATTTTAGTTGATACGCGCGAACAGCCTACACAAAAATTTCAAAACAGAATAAACGCAATGGGCGTACCATGCCGCCGACGCAAGCTCAATTTTGGGGACTACTCGGCGGCGGTAACTCTGCCCGACGGTTCGGAGTATAGTCTTGAGGATAAAGCGTGTGTTGAACGCAAAATGGACTATTCCGAGCTGTGCTCCTGCTTCTGCCGTGAGCGGGACAGGTTCACAAGAGAATTTGAGCGGGCAAAGACGGCAGGTGCAAAGGTTTATTTATTGGTCGAATCCGCAACGTGGGAGGCTGCCTACAAAGGGCAGTACCGCAGCCGAATGAAACCGCAGGCGCTGATCGCGAGCATGACAACATGGCTCGCCCGGTATAACTGCCAAATCATCATGTGCCGAGCGGCAACAACGGGTATTCTAATAAAGGAAATCCTATACAGAGAAATGAAAGAGAGGCTTGAAAAATTATGAATTCATTAAGTGGCTTTATCAAGCTTCACCGAAAGTTGGTTGCGTGGGGATGGTATCAAGACTATGTTGTTAAAGATGTGTTTCTCCACCTACTGTTAACGGCTAATTTTAAGCGTACAGAATGGCAAGGACAGACACTTGAAGAAGGGCAAGTCGTAATAGGATATCAAAAGCTTGCCGACGAGTTAGGCTTTGGGGTACGCCGAGTTAGAACGGCAATTGACAAGCTAAAATCGACACACGAAGTGACAACCAAATCGACAAACAAATTTACTATTATAACTATAGTAAATTGGCGAGAATATCAATCAGGAGAGGCTGACACTGACACACAAACTGACACACACTTTGACAAACGACCGACAAACAACCGACAAACAACTGACAAACAACTGACAAACGACCGACAACAGCGTAAGAATGTAAAGAATGTAAAGAATGTAAAGAAGTGTGTGGGGGATAACCCCACCACTCACACACAAGCACAAAAAATCTCTTTCGCTGAATTTGTAACAATGACCAATGCAGAACATAATGCACTCATTGAGAA
>JAXJVI010000090.1:0-1524 GCA_036308615.1 Acutalibacteraceae bacterium
ATGTCCTCAAGATTGCCGTCAGCAGAAGGAATATCATTGTAATCCATAAATGCAAGATTACCTTTATCATTAACATATGTAAATGTCAAGTGAAAATGTCGAAAAACGCTCATTTAAAATGTACAATTTTTAGCGGACATCAGTCGTCGGAATCATCAAAAATATTTCTGTCTTTAATACGGTAAGAATGGCCGGTGATTTTGACAATATCGCAGTGATGAACCAGACGATCGATTATAGCGTTGGCAATGACAGCGTCTCCGAAGACATCAGGCCATTTTGAAAACGGCTGATTGGTTGTAAGGATAGTAGGCCTGAACTCGTATCTTGCAGCGATGAGCTGAAAGAACCCGAAAGCGGCGTCCCTGTCAACAGGGAGATAGCCGATTTCATCAATGATTAAAACAGTGTATTTCAGGTAATGCTTGACAACCTTCTCGACTCTGTTCTCTTTTGCCGCCTGCTTTAACTTTTCCATAAGTACGGCAAAGTTAATAAAATATGTGGAGATTCGCTTGCTCGCAGCCTCAATTCCGATAGCGGTAGCAAGATGTGTCTTGCCTACGCCGCTTGAGCCGATAAAAATAATATTTGATTTGCTTTCAATAAAGCGAAGGCTCATAAAATCCATCACTTGAGCTTTGTTAATGGTAGGCTGATAAGAAAAATCAAAGTCCTTTATGGTTTTGATATACGGGAAGTGAGAAACGGTAATGTTGATTTTTTTCGCTCTTTCATCTCTGAAAGCGATTTCAGCTGAGGTCAGCTCAAGCAATGAATCCTGCAGGGAGTTGTTTTCTTTTACCGATTTGTCTATTACGTTGGGTAGTATTTCAGCCATCTTTAAAAGGGACAGCTCGTTAAGATTGTTTTGTAAAACGTTAAAGCTTGTCATATATTTCTAAATTCCTTTCCGCGATTTGTTGGATTTCGTCCTCATCAAGATGCTTAAGCGAGCTTCGGCGGGCAATTTCAAGGTAGTCAAGGTGATTGAAATTCATCATTTTGTCGCTCTTCTCCCAGTGTCTGATAAAATGGTCGTTAAAGGTGATATCAAAGCCCGAACCGGTATCTGAAATATCAACCTTTTTGCCGATATACTCAGGCGGAACGGAATATTTCTTTCCTTCGTAAGAAATCATAGATTCCGAGCTGACTTTTCTTTTTACGGTATCCACAAAATAGCCTGTCAATATGTCGAGATTGGTTTGAATCAGAAACGGCTTTTCCAATTCCAATAAATCGAAGGGCTTTTTGCCTGTAGCCTGACAAATCGAGGAATTGATTTCGTAATTCAAATCCGCCGCAATACGCTTGATATCGTCAAAGCAGGTAATATCGCCGCTGTACACCTTAAGGCGGTTCATCAGCTTTGCCGTGACCTCTACCTTGCCTTTGGTTTCGGGCCTGTAAGCGACACAGGCCTTGGGCACGAACCCGCAATCCTCGGCGAAAACTTTAAAGTTTTCGTTGAATACAGGCTCACTGTACTGTGTACGGGCTTTGTCGATGATAGAGCGCATA
>JAXJVI010000091.1:0-2348 GCA_036308615.1 Acutalibacteraceae bacterium
ACTTATAAAAATAGTTATCCACCGAAAAATGCACGCAAAGCCCTAAAATTCGGTTTAACCACTCCAAAAATGTTGATATATCGGTGGATAAGTTGAAAAACTTATAAGGTTGTCCGGGTTTACATAATGACTTTTTTGCAAGCAAAAAATTCAAAAAATTTCAAAATTTTACTTTTACAGGAGAATGTAAACCAGAGCAAAAAGGAGTTTTTTGTCCGCCTTTTCGCTCATTAAAATAAGCAGTAAACCGATTATAAGCGATACATCGGTGTCTTTGGACAGCATATCTAAAAACGGTATGTTAAGCCCGCTTAAAAAGCCTAAATCCTTATTATCCTTTTTATTTGCTTCGGCTTCATCACCCTTTGTAGCATGCCTTTCCCTTGGCTGTGTGTCGGATTGCCGCTGCCTTTGCGGGACTGTGCCTTGGCGGTTTCCTTGGAGGCGCACAAAGGAAGGTGCGGGGGGCATATTCTGTCCTTTGTTATTCCTTACTGCGCGGGAGTTCATTTCCCGCATTTTTTCTACCGCCTCTCTGCTTTGGCGGGCAAACTCGTTATCGTCCATAATAATCACCATTTCTTTGCAAGACACAAAAAGCTATGTAAAATCACCGAAATGGTGATTATTATATCGCATCTGTTTCGGTTGCCTTTGGCAACAAAGGCGAGAAACAGGCGTCTTTATAATTTTTAGCGTGATTTTTCACGCTATCACCTTTACAAATTAAGCAGTCCGCTTTCCTTTATAAGCGGAAGCATATCTAAAAGCTTTAAAATTTTAATTGCGGTATCGGCGCGTTTCCTGCGCTCCTCGCTTAAATGGGGACGAAGAGCTGAGATGAGCTGTACACGCGAATCGTCCCCGGCGGACTTCATTTTGGAAATTACGGATATTATAGACTGAAGCTCCCCCGAGCCTAACATATCGCCGAGCGCAGAAATATCGGGCGGGACAGGCGGGGCGGGAGCGTCATCGCCGCTCTCGCCTAAAATGCTTTCCGCCATCTGCCGTACGCGGTTCATGCTTTCGGGGTCGCTTAATAATTCGGTAAGCTTTGAGCCTAAATCATCCATTCTTTCCCCCACCCTTTAAAAACGCCCTAAGCAGGGCCTTTGCCTGCGGAGTGTTAAGCGCCGATTCCATACTTTTTTTGTCGGACATTACGCTTTTCAGCTTTTCTTTGTCTTCGGTCGAGAGATTTTTGAGTAATGGGTCGATGTTTTTTCCCTCGACAGCACCTTGGAGGGCTTTTTTGTCGATTTTACCGCCCGAGGAGGAAATTACCGCGTCCATAAGCTTTTCTTTATCGATTTTACTGTTATCCATTGAAAAATCCCCCGTTTATCAGTATAATGAATAATATGATTTTGAATTATGTTATAGAATAGGTGAATGTATGAGAATTACTGTTGTTTCCGATTCCCATAAAAGCGAAGGGACGGTGCGCGGAATACTTGAGGATAGGAAAGATTCCAAGCACATCTTCTTTTTAGGGGATGTCACTCCCGACATTGAGGATATGAATTTGGAATTTCCCGATAAAAATTTTTATATCGTCAGCGGTAATTGCGATTTTTTCTCAAGCTACCCCACCTCCGATATTGCTGAGGTGTGCGGCAAAAGGATTTTTTATACCCACGGCCATACCTTAGGCGTAAAGCACGGAGTAGAGCGGCTGTTAGAAACCGCGAAACAGCTTAACTGTCAAATCGCCCTCTTCGGTCACACCCACGCCTCACAAATATTATATGAAAACGGGATATATCTTGTGAATCCCGGCTCCTGTTCACAGCCCCGCGATTTTCACAAAAGCTACGCGGTTATCGATATAGAGGAAAACGGTATAATGCCGATTATCATAAATATATAATCAAAGAGGCAGTAAAAAACAAACCCCGATTTTTTCAACCCTTTTGCTTTCTAAAACCTTTTACACATAGTCTCGCACAGCTCCTTTACAAGGGTATGCTCGCCTATTATGTGGTCGAGGGATTTGTAAAAGCTCTGCGGCATATCGGTCGGCGCGCCCGCCGCATAAACTCCGCCGCGGTTTTCCCTTATAAGCCTTAAAAAACGCAGAAATTCCGAATTGAGTCGGCAAAACTCATCAAAAACAGGCTTTAGCTCGGCTTTAACGGGCGGCTTTTTAAGCTCGCTTAGCTTAAAGCAGATTAGATTAAATCGGTTGGTGATTTCGGTAAGGTACTCTCTTGTGTGGAGCGAGGCGGAGCGGTAAAATTTATCGTTTCCGATCATTAAGGACGGGTGAATAGCGCCTATTACGCTCCAAAAATACATCTGGTTGTATATGCAGATAAAGTGGTAGCCGCCGATAGGCGAAAAAC
>JAXJVI010000092.1:0-6953 GCA_036308615.1 Acutalibacteraceae bacterium
CATGCGCGGTGCGGGGGAACATATCTACGGGGGTATATTCGGTGAGGGAATAGCCCTTTTCGGTGAAAAGCTTTATATCCCGCGCTAAGGTTGCGGGGTCGCAGGAGACATACACCACCCGTTCGGGAGAAAAAGCCTCGGCAACAGTGGTTATAAGCTCCGCAGAACAGCCCTTTCTCGGGGGGTCTAAAATAACAACCTCCGGCTTTAGTCCCCGCCCGCTTAAAAGCGCCGCCGCTTCTGCCGCGTCCGCACAGATAAACTCGGCGTTTTCTATGCCGTTAAGACCTGCGTTAAACTTAGCGTCCTCTACCGCCTCGGGCACTATTTCGACACCTATTATCCGCTCGGCTTTTTCCGCCATTGAAAGACCTATCGTTCCCGCGCCGCAGTAAAGGTCTAAAATCACCTTGCCGTCGGGCTCGGCATACTCCGCCGCCTTTTTGTAAAGCTTTTCGGCGGTCGCTCGGTTGACCTGATAAAAGGAGAGGGGGCTGAGCCTTACCTTAACGCCGCAGAGAATATCGGTAATATACTCCCCGCCGTACAGCACCCTGCATTTATCCCCCAAAATAACATTGGTTTTTGCGCGGTTGATGTTGAGCTGAACGCTTTTGAGGTTTTCCCCGCAGACCGACAAAAGTCTCTTTACAAAATCCTCGGAAAAGGGTAAGCTTTCGCCGTTTATCACGGCAACCGCCATTATTTCGCCCGTTTTTTCGGCGCGGCGCAGATAAATATGGCGAAGCAAGCCCCTGTGGGTCTCCTCATTGTATACGATTATACAATTTTCCCTGATCCAATCGGTGACGGCGGCGGTGATTTTGCCGAAAAGCTCGGGCTGGAGGGCACATTCGCCGCAGGGTATTATGCGGTGGGAGTGAAAGGCGTAAAAGCCCAAGGCTCCGTCCTTTGCCACGGGGTACTGCGCCTTGTTGCGGTAGCGGTCGGGACTGTCGGAGCCGATTAGCTCCTTCGGCTTTAAATCCACCCCGCCAATGCGCTTTACCGCCTCGTAAACTTTTGTATTTTTAATCCGACATTCCGCGTCGTAGCTTATATGCCGATAAACGCACCCGCCGCAGCGGTTAAAGGAGGGGCAGTCGTTTTCCGCCCTGTCGGGCGAGGGGTCGATAAGCTTTAAAAGCTTGCCGTAGGCGTAGGTTTTCTTGACCTTTAGCACCAACACCCGCGCTATGTCCCCCACCGCCGTGCAGGGAACGAAAACCGCCATACCCTCATATCGTCCTATGCCGCTGCCCTCGTCGGTCATATCGGTTATTTCAATTTCAATTTCGTCGTTTTTCTGCATTTTTCGCTCCTGAAATTATTTGCATATTCAACAAATACAAAGCGTATTTTTGGACAAAGTATAAAAATGTTACGAAATATTCATATTTTCTACATATTTCGCTTGACATTATAAAAAAAGGTGATAAAATATAATTACAATTTTTTTTGCTTTAAAGCGGCAAGGTAATAATCTTGTCGTTTTTATTTAATTCGGAATTCCAAATTAAGGGATTCCGAATTTTTTATTTTTTTGGGCGGTTTAATTGGCATTTTGTAGGGTGCGGGTGTCCTGCGGACACCGCCCAAAAGCAACAGCACCGACCGAGGCGGCAGCCGAGACACAGGCGTCCCCGACCGTCCGTTAATTCCGCATTACGAATTACGCATTACGCATTCCGCATTACTTCGCAAATTCCTTATACAAATCAATCTGTCCGTGGAATGCGGGCCAACGGGAGGAATTTTTAAGGGTCACTATTATATACTCGTTGTCGGTCTCGTTGCTCCTGCCGAAGGAGGCAATGCAATAGCCCGATTCGTTAACAAAGCCGGTCTTCCCGCCCAAAATAGTGGCGGTTTCGGGCTCCGTGCCGTACATATAATCAAACAGGGTCGCCGAAAGCTCAATACCCTCGGGGTGCTGAGGTGTAGGGGAGGTGGTGTACCTCTGTGTGGATAAAATCTTTTTGCAAATGGGGTTTTTAAGGGCTGTTTCAAGAATTACCGCCATATCGTAGCCGGAGGTGTAGTGGTTTCTGTCGAAAAGCCCCGAGGTGTTTACAAAGTGCGTATCGGCAAGCCCCAGCTCACGGGCCTTTTTATTCATCAGCTTTACAAATTCCGCCTCACTGCCCGATATTTTTTCCGCCAGCGCCAGAGCCGCGTCGGCTCCCGAGGGCAGAATCAGCCCGTAGAGCAGGTCGGTCATTGTGATTTCCTCTCCTCTTAAAAAGCCGGCAACCGACGCCCCCGCCACATAAAGCGGGTCGGTAATCTCTAAGGTCATTGTAAAGGTGTCCTCATAATTTTCGATGCTTTCACAGGCAACAAGCAGGGTCATTATTTTTGTGGTAGAGGCGGGATAAAGCCGCTTGTGGGGGTCTCTTTGAGCCACCACCCTGCCCGTTTCGGTGTTTACCACTATAGCGCTCTCGCAGTCGTTCGTATCCGGAATATCCGCGGTTGCGCTATCGGTTTTATAGGTGATAAGCGGCTCGGTCGCCTCGGCGGTTTGCGCCCCGCTCGACTGCCGAACGCCGCTTTCGGTATTCGTTGCCGGCCTGTGACTGCCTATCTTAGGAACAGCTATAGCGGCGGTAATTACAACCGCCGCGATTACAACAAGGGGCAAAACCGCCCTTTTTAGGGATATAACCTTGTAAATCCCCCGTTTTTTCCTGTTTGAGGCTTTAGGTGCGGTTTTTTTACCCTTGCCGCCCTCCGACAGCCTATCCTCCAGCGATTTAAAATAATCGCCGTAATCTTTGCCGTTAAAATGCTCAGACATTTATATACTCCGTTGTAGTTATTTCCGCGTTTAAAAGCCTCTGCCCGCGCCGCCGCCGCCGAATGAGCCGCCGCCCCCCGAGAAGCCGCCGCCTCCAAAGGAACCGCCCGAGCCTCCGCCGAAGCCGCCAAAGCCCGATCCACCCATACCGCCCATACCTCCGGGGCCGCCGAACCAGAAAAATCCCCGCCGTCTTCTGCCGAAAACGAGGACGAAAAGAATAACGCAGGCTATCATAATCACCCAAGAGGCGGCAACCCTTGCGCCGTATTCCTCCAGGGTTTCTTCGTCCGTATCCTCTATCGGGATGTAGCCCTCCTCGGGCTCCTCGCCGTACTCGATATATACCTCGTTGACGATTGCTTTGAATATTTCAAGCAGACCCTTAGAAAAATCGTCCTTTTTAAGATAATCAAGACCGTAAACATCAATTATTCTGCCGGTTTTACTGTCGGGCAGAGCACCCTCAAGCCCGTAACCCACCGCAATATAAATCTGCCGCTCGGTTTTTGAGAGCAGTATTACAATCCCGTTATCCTCATCCTCTTGACCTACTCCCCACTGTCTGCCAAGCCCCAGCGCATAATCCGCGGGCTCTTCGCCGTCCAGGGTATTAACCGTCACCACCACGACCTGTGCGGTGGTTTTTTCCTGCAAAGCGGCGGCTTTCGAGTAAATCTCCTCCTCCGCCGCCTGTTCTATAACATCGGCAAAATCATTTACAAAGAACCCCAATGTGGGCTCGGGGTATTTATTCGCCGCCGAAACGGGCACAACAAGCAAAAGCACCGCAATCGCCGCCGCGATAATGTTTATAAGCTTTTTCATATTAATCAGTCAAAGCTTACCTGCGGAACGCTTTCGGTACCCGCCTGAGCCTCGAAATAGTCTGCCTGTGAAAAGCCGAACATACCGGCAATTATGTTTTTCGGGAACTTTTTGATTGCTACATTGTATTTCTTTGCCTCGTCGTTATAATCCTTACGGGCAACCGCAATACGGTTTTCGGTTCCCGCAAGCTCATCCTGAAGTCCCTTGTACTGCTCGTTTGCCTTAAGGTCGGGATATGCCTCGGTCACGGCGTTTACCCAGACCGAAATCGCCTTATCAAGCTGTTCGGAAGCCTCTGCCTGCTCGGAGGCGGTCTTTGCGCCCGAAACAGCGGCGCGTGCCTCGGTCACGGCGGTATAGGTGGACTGCTCATAGTCGGAATAGCCCTTAACGGTGGCTACAAAGTTAGGGATAAGGTCGGCTCTGCGCTGGAGCTGGGTGGAAATCTGCGCCTGTGCGTTCTCCACCGACTCCCTCTGCTCAACAAGCCCGTTATAGGAGCCCGCAACCAAGCCGAAAATAACGCCTATAACGGCAAGCACCGCAAACAGTATAACAAGTCCCTTTTTCTTCATAATTGTCCTTCCTTTCGGTTATTATATGTTTTATTATTCCGCCAGACCCTCGGAAATACCCATCATAATAATTCCGAGGAAGACGGTGCAGATTATAAGGTAATGCTTTGCTCTTAATTTTTCCTTTAGGAAAATGCGGGAAAGTATTACCGAGAAAACGCAGTATGCCGAAATCATCGGGGCGGCGACGGTCGGGTTGTCCCCTATAGCGTAGATATACGCAAACTGACCCGCCGTCTCACAGCAGGCGCCCAGCCACTTAGGAATATCCCATTTGCGGTCGGGCTTTTCCTTCTTTATAATGTAAACATAGATAAAGGCGATCACTGCCAAAATAAAGAATGTATACTCGTATGCAATGTTGGCGGAGTCCTCGTTTACATAGCCCTTATCAAGCAGGAGTGCGTCGGCAAAGGTGCCCATTCCGTCAAGCAGGCAGTAGAAAATCGGGAAAAACACCGCGATAAAGCCGCTTTTGAATCTTTTGTTTTCGGGTCTGCTGGCAAGCTCGTGCGCCTCGTCGTCGTACTTCTTCTCCACAAACGCAAGCCCCGTTACTCCGGCGCAGACAAGCACAATGCCTATCCAGCTTAGAGCATCGGGCATTTGCCTTAGGAAAACAAGGCAGAGAATGCAGGCGACCGCCCCCGAGGAATTGCAGATGGGCGAGGAAACCGAAAGCATTATGTAACGCAGTCCCACATAGCCTAAAATCATCGAGGAAACATAGAAGATTATCGCGGGCGAGTATTTGATAAAATCGATGGGGTAAAACTCTGTGCCCGTGAGCAGCTCAAAGGTGGCGTGAAGTCCCATAACCGTACCCACGGCGATAACTATTTTCCAATGACTGTATTTATCGGTCGGCTTTGAGCCCATTTTTGAAAACAGGTCTGAGCCGCCCCAGAACATAATTGTAACTAAAGATAATATAAACCACATAATTTTTTCTCCTTTTAATGCTAATTCTTAATCAACATTAAAAAACGGAGGCGGTCTGCGCCTGAAATGGCGGTTGGGTACTATTTTTTTCAGTCTTTTGGTCATACTTCCTCTGCTAAACGGCGGGCGAAGTCGGAAAGCTCGTCGTCGCTGAAGAACTCTATTGTAATAGTTCCCTTGCCGTTTCCTTTAGACGCTATATTTACCTTGCGGTGCAGCTCGTTTTTAAGAGACAGCTCAACCTCGCTGTAAAAGGTGGACTTTTGCCTTTTCTCGGCGGTTTTTTGGGGCTTAGCCTTTTTCGCCGCCGCCGCCATTTTTTCAAGCTCGCGGACAGAGGCTCCCTCCTCCGCCGCAGACAGCATTTTACCCCGCATTTCCCCGTCCTCGCAGGACAGAAGCGCCCTTGCGTGACCCGCCGAGATTGTGCCTCTTCGCAGAGCCTCCAATTCCGCCTCATTTAAGTTAAGCAAACGCAGGGCGTTGGTTACCGCGCTCCTCGATTTGCCCATTTTTTTCGCCACCTCGTCTTGGGTAAGACCGTAGCCGTCAATAAGAGAGCGGTAGCCCAGCGCCTCTTCAACCGCGTTTAAATCCTCCCTCTGGAGGTTTTCTATAAGGGCAATTTCCATAAGGGACTGTTCATCCGCAACCTTTATAATAACAGGCACTTCCGTAATTCCCGCCATACGGCAGGCGCGCCAACGGCGTTCCCCCGCAATTATACTATATGTTCCGTCCATTGTAGGCTTAACTACGATAGGTTGTATAAGCCCGTGCTGTGAGATACTGTCCGCCAGCTCCGCAAGAGCCGTTTCGTCGAAGTCCTTTCTCGGTTGATCGCGGTTAGGCTCAATGTCATTGATATTGATTATTACCGCACCGCCCGCATCAGCCGCATTTTCATCCATAAGAGAGTCAAGTCCCCTGCCGAGACCGCCTTTTTTTGCCGCCATATCACATTCTCCTGTTCTTCTTTAAAAATTCCTTTGTAAGGTCGGTGTAGGCATCGGCGCCCTTTGAGCGCTTGTCGTAATACTGTATGGGCATACCGAAGCTGGGCGCTTCCGAAAGCCTTACCGCCCTTGGAATCACCGTTTTATAAAGCTTGTTAGCGAAATACTTTTTGATTTCGGCTACAACCTGACCTGTTAAATTAAGCCGTCCGTCATACATTGTAAGGACAATTCCCTCAATCTCAAGGGTCGGATTGTAAAGCCGTTTTACCTGGCGAACCGACGCCATAAGCTGTGAAAGCCCCTCAAGGGCGAAATATTCGCACTGAATAGGCACTAAAACCGTGTCGCTGGCGTTAAGGGCGTTTATGGTGATAAGCCCCAAGGAGGGCGGGCAATCGATAAATATGTAATCATAGCTCTCCCGCGCCGCCGCAAGCGCCATTTTAAGCTGTGCCTCGCGGTGTTCTATCTCTATTAAATCAACCTCTGCCGCCGCCAAATCCATTGAGGACGGGACTACATCAACCCCTTTAAACTCGGTCTTTACGACCGCGTCCTCAAGCTTGCCCATACCTATCAGCAGTTGATACGAGGTGGTTTTTGTCTGTTTCTTATTTATTCCGAAGCCGCTTGTGGAATTTCCCTGGGGGTCTGCGTCAACAAGCAGTACCTTTTTGCCCGCAAGACCCACCCCCGCCGCGAGATTTACCGCGGTGGTGGTTTTTCCGACTCCTCCCTTTTGATTGACTATGGCGATAATTTTCCCCACCGTCAAGCCTCCTAACTTTTTAAAATGTTTCACGTGAAACATCGGTTTTGTAATACTTCAATATTATAACAGTAAAA
>JAXJVI010000093.1:0-1630 GCA_036308615.1 Acutalibacteraceae bacterium
GCGGTTCGTTACTATCTTCTTTCTCAAATGCCCTTCGGTAATGACGGAACCTTTACTTACGAAAGCTTTATAAATGTGTTCAACGCCGACCTTGCAAATACTATAGGCAACCTTGTAAGCCGTACCGTGGCTATGACTAAAAAGTATTTCGGCGGTACTGCCGTAAAGCACGAAATTACAGAGGCTTTGGATAAGGAGCTTTTCGGCTATGCTGAAGCCTGCATTTCAAAATATCATAAATGTATGGACGATTACCGTAATGCCGACGCCTGCGCCGCTGTTTTGGATTTGGCTAAGCGTTGCAACAAGTATATTGACGAGACAATGCCTTGGGCACTTGCAAAGGACGAGTCGCAAAAAGACCGTCTTAACGATGTTCTTTACAACCTTTTAGACCTTATCAAAATTATCGGTGTGTTACTTCGTCCCATAATGCCCGACACGGCGAAAAGCATTGCAGGCGATAGTATCAGCGAAGAGCTTCGCACCCCTGACAGCTACACCCCGGAGGAAACAGCTAACCTCTTCCCCCGTTTAGATACTGAAAAGGTTTTAGCCGAAATCGCCGCCGAGCAGGAGGCAAAGGCAGAGCCTGAAAAAATTGAGGGTATTGCACAGATAGGCATTGAGGATTTTACTAAGGTGGAGCTTAAGGCGGCTAAAATCACCGCCTGCGAGCCCATTCCCAAGGCGAAAAAGCTTTTAAAATTAACCCTTGATGACGGCAGCGGAACGCCGAGAACGGTAGCCTCGGGCATTGCAAAATATTACAAACCCGAGGAGCTTATCGGTCACACCGTAATCGTTGTGGCGAACCTTAAGCCCGCTAAGCTTTGCGGTGTAGAGTCAAACGGTATGATTTTAGCCGCCGACTGCGCCGAAGACGATGTCAAGGTGCTGTTTATCGACAATGTCCCCGCGGGAAGTAAAATCAGATGATGGAAATTTCAGAAAATTTTCCGTTAACAGAGCCCCTGATTTTCGACAGCCACGCTCATTATGATGACGCAAAATTCGACAAAATCCGTGGTGAGCTTTTGGACTCACTGCCCCGCCATGGGGTATGCGGCGCAATCAACTGCGGGTGCGATACCGAGTCTTCCAAAAAAGCCCTCGCCTTTGCCGAAAAATACCCCTACATTTACGCCGCTGTGGGCGTTCACCCCGAAAATATCGGCGGCGGCACGGTTTCGGAAATTGAGGCTCTGTCACGGCACAAAAAATGCGTTGCGATAGGGGAAATCGGGCTTGATTACTACTGGGTTTCCGACAACAAGGAGGAGCAGAAAGCCCTTTTTGAGGAGCAGTTAATCCTTGCGAATAAGCTTGAGCTCCCCGTTATCGTCCACGACCGCGACGCCCACGGCGACACGCTGGAGCTTTTAAAAAAGCACCGTCCAAAGGGCGTTGTTCACAGCTTTTCGGGCAGTACGGAGATGGCAAAAGAAATACTTAAGCTCGGTATGTATATAGGAATCGGGGGAGTTATAACCTTTAAAAACGTAAGACGGCTCCCCGAGGTGGTAGAAATGCTCCCCGAGGACCGCTTTTTGCTCGAAACCGACGCGCCCTATTTAACCCCCGTTCCCTACCGGGGGGAAATAAATAATTCGGCGATGATTTATTATAC
>JAXJVI010000094.1:0-8861 GCA_036308615.1 Acutalibacteraceae bacterium
ATTCTTTACGATTTCCTCGATTCAAGCAAGCTGTTTAAGGGTACAGTTGTCCCCGAGGATCGCTCTTTAATGAATGTTCCCTTTGTAACGGGCAGTGAGGAGCTTGACGCTAAATTTGTCTCCGAGGCGAAGAAGGCGGGCTTTGTAAACATCAAGGGTCACCGCTCGGTTGGCGGAATGAGAGCCTCTATCTACAACGCTATGCCTGTAGAGGGCGTGGAAAAGCTGGTTGAGTTTATGAAGAAGTTTGAGGAGGAAAACGCGTAATGTATAAGATTAAAACCTACAATAAAATCTCTAAAATCGGATTAGAGGTTTTTGACGATAAGTATACCGTGGGCGACGAGGTTGAGAACGCGGACGGCGCGATTGTCCGCTCGGCTTCCCTCCACGATACCGAATTTCCCGAAAGCTTAAAGGCAATAGCGAGAGCCGGCGCGGGTACAAACAATATCCCGATCGACCGCTGTTCCGAGCAGGGTATCGTTGTTTTCAATACCCCGGGCGCTAACGCAAACGCCGTTAAGGAGCTTGTTATCGCGGGTATGCTTATAAGCTCACGCCGCGTGATTTCGGGTATCGAGTGGGCGAAAACCTTAAAGGGCAACGGCACAGAGGTCGGCAAAATGGTCGAAAAGGGTAAAAGCGCCTTTGCAGGACCCGAAATTAAGGGTAAGTCGGTCGGCGTTATAGGACTGGGCGCAATCGGCGTTATGGTCGCCAACGCGGCTAACGCCCTCGGTATGAAGGTTTACGGCTATGACCCGTATCTGTCGGTTAAATCGGCGTGGAACCTTACCCACAACGCGGTTCACATTTTCGATATTAACGAAATCTTTGAAAAGTGCGATTATATCACAATCCATGTTCCGCTTACAGACGGTACAAAGAACCTTGTAAATAAGGACGCTATCGCCAAAATGAAAGACGGCGTGCGTATTCTCAACTTCGCCCGCGGCGGTCTTGTAAACAATGACGATATTAAGGCGGCGCTTGAATCGGGCAAGGTTGCGGCTTATGTTACCGATTTCCCGTCCGATGAGGTTTTGGGCGTAGACGGCGTTATCGCGATTCCCCACTTGGGCGCTTCTACCCCCGAATCGGAGGACAACTGCGCGGGAATGGCGGCTAAGGAGCTTATCGATTATATCGAGAACGGAAATATCGTAAACTCGGTAAATCTTCCCGAAATCACAATGCCCAGAAGCGGCGAAAACCGCGTATGCGTTATCCACAAGAATATTCCGAATATGCTCACCGCCATTACGGGAATTTTCGCGGGCGATAACATCAACATCGAAAACCTTTTGAACAAATCCCGCGGCGACTACGCATACACTATGCTTGATATAGGCGCGGCCGAGACCCAAGCGGTTGCGGAAAAAATCGGCTTCATAGACGGCGTTATCCGCGTTCGGGTAATTTAACAGAACAGTAAAAACGGCGGTGGAGGGTTATATTTGGGCTTATGCAGACCTAAGTATCCCCCAGTCTCGCTACGCTCGACAGCCCCCTTTAGGCAAGGGGGCCGTTTTATATTATCGGGTTTACTTTTTGCGGGTTTTGGTGTAGAATAATACTATAAAAATTTATTGCGGTGACAAAATGAAAAAAATTGTAATAATCGGCGGCGGCGCGGCGGGGCTTATGGCGGCTTACAGCGCCTCGCAAAAATACGGCAAAGGTGCCGAGATAACCGTTATAGAAAAAAACGGGCGCCCTGCCAGAAAGCTTATGATAACCGGCAAAGGGCGTTGTAATGTTACAAATAACTGCGGTGTTGATACCCTTGTTGCCAATGTGCCGAAAAACGGGAAATTTCTGTTTTCCGCATTTTCGGGCTTTTCGGCGAGCGATACAATGGGGCTTTTTGAGTCCTTGGGAGTTCCGCTTAAAACCGAGAGGGGAAATAGGGTTTTCCCCGTTTCGGACAAGGCGGTTGATATTGTTGACGCCCTCGTAGGTGCGGTCAAAAAAAGCGGTGCTAATATTCTTCACTCTGTTGCGGAAAAAATTCTTACCGAAAACGGCGCCGTTACGGGAGTAAAAACCGAGAACGGAGAAATTATTTCGGCTGACAGCGTGATTTTAGCCACGGGCGGAATGTCTTACCCGCTTACGGGCTCTACGGGGGACGGCTATAAAATGGCTAAGGAGCTTTCCCATACCGTAACAGAATTAAAACCGTCATTGGTCCCTCTTACCGTGCACGAGGGCTTTTGCTCAAGGCTTGCGGGGCTGTCACTTAAAAATGTCACCCTCTCTGTTTTTGAGGAGGGGAAGAAAAAGCCGGTTTTTTCGGAGCTCGGCGAAATGCTTTTCACCCACTTTGGAATATCGGGGCCCCTTACCTTAAGTGCGTCTTCACATATGCGAAAGATGGGAAAGGCAACCTATACCGCGTATATAGATTTAAAGCCCGCACTAAGCCCCGAACAGCTTGACAGCCGCATTTTACGGGATTTTGAGGATGAAAAGAATAAGGATTTCGCAAATTCGCTGGATAAATTACTGCCAAAAAGTATAATCCCTGTAATAATATCCCTGTCGGGTATTGAGCCTACCTTAAAGGTTAATCAAATAAGCCGTGAAATGCGTGGGGAGCTTTGCAAAGTAATTAAGGCCTTGCCCCTTCATATTACGGGTTTCAGACCTATTGAAGAGGCGATAATCACCGGCGGCGGTATTTCTGTTAAGGAGATTAACCCCTCGACAATGGAATCAAAGCTTGTAAAGGGGCTTTACTTTGCGGGGGAGATAATCGACGCCGACGCATATACCGGGGGCTTTAACCTGCAAATCGCCTTTTCAACCGGCTTTGCGGCGGGCAAAAACGCTTAGAAAAGCGAAATTAAAATTAATAAAATGTTTTGCTTTTTTATAGGTTTTATAGTATAATTAAGTTGGTATAAAGTAAATTACAGGACGGTGAGGATATGCATACTAATTTTACCATTTCTCTTGAAAAAATTATTTCGGAATTTTCCCTTGAAGAGCTCAATATGCCCGAAAGTCCCCAAAAAATCAAAATCACCTCCACCGAGGTTAACCGACCAGGACTTCATATGGCGGGATATTTTGAGTTTTTTGACGAAAAAAGAATTCAGATTATCGGCAAAAGCGAGGAGAGCTTTATACTGCGCTTTACTCCCGAAAAGGCGGAAAGCAGACTGCGGGAGTTTTTCTCCCACAAGCCTGCCGCAGTAATAATATGCCGTGACCTTGATGTAGGGGATGTTTATGTAAAAATCGCTAAGGAATACGGGGTGCCCCTGCTTAGAACGGCTGAGTCAACCTCCTCGTTTACCGCGGCGCTTATCGCTTATTTGAATCTTTGCCTTGCGCCGAGGATTACCCGCCACGGCGTGCTTGTGGAGGTTTACGGCGAGGGTATACTTCTGCTCGGCGAGAGCGGCGTCGGTAAGAGCGAAACCGCGATTGAGCTTATTAAACGCGGCCACCGTTTAATAGCGGATGACGCGGTGGAAATACGCCGTGTATCTAATAAATCCCTTGTGGGCAGCGCTCCCGATAATATCAGGCATTTTATAGAGCTTCGCGGAATAGGTATTATTAACGCCAGCCGTATTTTCGGCGCGGGCGCCGTAAAGCTTACCGAAAAGATTGACCTTGTTATAAATATGGAGCCATGGGATGTCAACAAGGTTTACGACCGTATGGGGCTTGAAAACCAGACCACAAGTATTTTGGGGCTGGATGTGCCCTCCCATACAATCCCTGTAAAGCCGGGGCGCAATCTTGCGGTTATAATTGAGGTTGCCGCTATGAACAGCCGTCAGAAGAAGCTCGGCTACAACGCGGCGCAGGATCTGCTGCAAAAGCTCGGTATGACCGAGGATGCGGAAAACGCAGGCAACGAAACCGTAACGGTAGACCCGTTTTAAATTATAAATAAAATTATATAGGAGTGCAAAAAATGTATAAGCTTGGAATTGATCTTGGAGGAACAAATATCGTAGCAGGAGTTGTGGACGAAAATTATAATATAGTCGCAACAGGCAAGGTTAAAACAAATCTCCCCCGACCCGCCGAAGAAATTGTAGACGATATGGTGAAGGCGGCAAAGATTGCTATTGAGAACGCGGGACTCAAGGTAGAAGATATTGACTCTATGGGCGTTGGCTCTCCCGGAGCTATCGACCCCGTTCACGGCGTTGTTTGCTATGCCAACAACCTAGATTTTTACGATATTCCTATGGCGCAGATGCTTAAGGAACGTATGGGGGTAGATTTTTACATCGAAAACGACGCTAACGCGGCGGCATACGGCGAGTATATCGCGGGTGCGGGCAGAGGTACCGAAAACTTTATCGCTATCACCTTGGGCACAGGCGTCGGCGGCGGCGTTATAATTGACGGTAAGATTTACTCAGGCTCAAACTATGCGGGTGCGGAGCTGGGTCATACGGTTATCGCTATGGGCGGAGAGATGTGCTCCTGCGGAAGACAGGGCTGTTGGGAGGCTTATGCTTCCGCAACCGCGCTTATCCGCCAGACCAAGCAGGCGATGATAAAATACCCGAAATCGGTTATGTGGGAGCTTTGCGAGAACGATATTAACAAGGTAAGCGGAAGAACCGCCTTTGACGCAATGCGTAAAAATGACGCCGCGGGCAAAGCGGTGGTGGATAAATATGTTGAATATGTCGCGGTAGGTATAGCAAATAATATAAACATATTCCAGCCCGAGGTGCTTTGCATAGGTGGCGGTATTTCAAAAGAGGGCGACAACCTTGTAAAGCCGATAAAGGCTTACTTAGAGGGCGAGAATTACGCGAGAAATCTTGAGAAAAGCACCGAGGTAAAGGTTGCCCAGCTTGGTAATGACGCGGGAATAATCGGTGCGGCTTACCTTTGCGACCTTTACAGGTAAATTTCTAATTTCGGAGCTATTATGAGTCTTAACACATTAATAAGATTTTGTGAGGAAAATTCGGTCGGGTTTAAATTAAATGAACCGATGAGTCTTCATACCAGCTTTAAAATCGGTGGAGCGGCGGATATTTTCATTTCCGTCCGCTCTGCCGCAGACCTTTCCGCCGTACTTAAAATGTGCGGCGAGCTTAATATTCCCCGCTTTATTATCGGAAAGGGCTCTAATCTTTTGGTCTCGGACCTCGGTATTGAGGGCGCGGTTATATGCCTTGCCGATATGAACGATATTACGGTTGAAGGTGAGGAAATCACCTGCGGCGCGGGAGCGGCGCTTTCCGATGTATGCAGAGCGGCGCTTGATAAGTCCCTTACGGGGCTTGAATTTGCTTACGGAATACCCGGCAGTATCGGCGGCGCGGTTTATATGAACGCCGGGGCATACGGCGGTGAAATGTCCGCTGTGGTTTTAAGCGCGGAGTGTATTACGGAGGGCGGCTCTATTGTAAGGGTCAATGCCGAGGATATGTGCTTCGGCTACCGTAAAAGTGTCTTTAGGGAAAACGGTATGACGGTATTAAGCACAGTGTTGAGACTTAAAAAGGGCGACCAAAAGGAAGTAAAGGAAAAAATGGAGGATTATATATCCCGCCGTAAATCAAAACAGCCCCTTGAATACCCGAGTGCAGGCAGCTTTTTCAAACGCCCAGTAGGGTATTTCGCCGGTGCGCTTATAGAAAAAAACGGACTTAAGGGAGCTTCGGTCGGCGGCGCCCAGGTAAGTCAAAAGCATGCGGGCTTTATAATAAACCGCGGAGGAGCGACCTGCGAGGATGTTAAGGAGCTCAGCCGCAGGGTAAGCGATACGGTTTTTGATAATGACGGAGTAAGGTTAGAGCGAGAGGTCATTTTTGTCGGCAGAGAGGAGAATTAAAAAATGGAGCTTTTAATTGTAACGGGAATGTCGGGAGCGGGAAAATCCCAGGCGGCGAACGCTCTTGAGGATATTGGCTTTTACTGTGTTGATAACATTCCCCCCGCTATAATACCCTCCTTTGTGGAGCTCTCGGCGAGAAGCGGTGATCTGCTTAATAAAATGGCTATCGTAACCGATATGCGCGGCGGCATTCTTTTTAATGAGATTGAGGATGTGCTCACAAACCTTAAAAATAATCATACCGAATATAAAATACTGTTTCTTGACGCGGCGGACGATGTGCTGATACGCCGTTATAAGGAAAACCGCCGTAAGCACCCCCTTTCGGACGGGGCAAATATGTCGGTTTCCGCCGCCGTTAAAAAAGAGCGGGAAATGCTTAAGAAAATACGGAATATGTCCGACTTTATTGTGGATACCAGCCACATTTCTATTTCTCAGCTTAAGGTACAGCTTTCAAATATTTTCTGCGGCAGCGTCAGCAATGTGCTTAAAATTCAGTGCAAGTCCTTCGGCTTTAAGTACGGCTCGGATACCGAGGCGGATTTGGTGGTGGATGTGCGCTGTCTGCCAAACCCCTTTTATGTTGATGAATTAAAGGAAAAAACAGGGCTTGATAAGGAAGTCAGGGACTATGTTATGGCGAGCGAGGACAGTAAGGAATTCTTGTCCCGTCTCCTTAATTTTATCGACTGCGCAGTACCCCTTTACGCTAAAGAGGGTAAGAGCCAGCTTATAATCTCAATCGGCTGTACCGGCGGAAAGCATCGCTCGGTCACCTTTGCAAAGCTTATCGGCGAGCATTTGATAGACGAAAATTATAACTGCTCAATAGAGCACCGCGATATTTATAAGCATTAAGATTATGTCGTTTTGTAAGGATGTTAAGAACGAGCTTGCGGGCATAAAGGTGTCGGAATGCTGTAAATTGCCCCTTGTATACGGGCTTATGCTGTTTGGCAGGTCTTTTTCGGTAAAGCGTATCTCTATGCAGACCAACAACAAAAAAATAGCGGAATATTACTCCCGGCTGCTTTACGGTACCTTCGGAGCTAAGACCGTAATAACCGAGGGCGGGAGCGTGCGTCCCACCTATAAAGCAGAGGTGGTTTCCGAGGGGGACAGGCTTAAAATCCTCGCCGCTTTTGATTTCGGTATAGCCGAAAATTCCGTTAATTCCGAAATGATAGACCGCGAATGCTGCTTTCAAAGCTTTGTTCGGGGGGCTTTTTTAGCCTGCGGTAATATTAACGACCCCGAAAAGGAGTACCGCGCTGAATTTATGATAAGAAATGAAGATACGGCAGGGGAATTACTGGAACTTCTGTCGGCTCGCGGAATAACCCTTAAAAAAGCCGAGCGCGGCAATAAAACCGTGCTTTACACCAAGGAAAGCGGGCTTATTGAAGACCTGCTTACACTTATGGGACTGCCGCATAGAACCCTTGATTTTATAGATACTAAAATAATGAAAAGCGTTAAGAATAATATTAACCGCGCAAACAACTGCGACAGTGCGAATATCTCAAAAACCGTTGAGGCGTCGATTAAACAGCGCGCGGCGATTGAGTATTTAAGGAAGACCGATAGGCTTGACAGTCTGCCCGAGGAGCTTTTAAAAGCGGCTCTGCTCCGGGAGAACAATCCCGAGTCAACCTTAAAGGAGCTTTGTGCCGTTTCCGACGAACATATTACCGTATCGGGACTTAATCACAGGCTTAATAAGATAATAGAGATTTATAACGGGCTTAAAAACCCTTAAAAGGAGGGAGCGTATGGATTTTACACATCTGCATGTGCATACAGAGTACAGCCTTTTAGACGGCTGCTGCAGAATAGAACAGCTTATCGACCGCGCCGCCGAAATAGGTCAAACCGCCCTTGCAATCACCGACCACGGCGTTATGTACGGTGTGATAAGCTTTTATAAATACGCTCTTTCAAAAGGAATTAAGCCGATTATCGGGTGCGAGGTTTATGTGGCGCCCCGAAGCCGTTTTGATAAGCAAAAGGGCTTGGACAGCCGCTACAGCCACTTAGTATTGCTTTGTGAAAATAACGAGGGTTACCGAAACCTGATAAAGCTTGTATCGGCGGGCTTTACCGAGGGGTTTTATTCAAAGCCCCGTGTTGACCGTGAGCTTTTAAAAAAGTACCACGGCGGTTTAATCGCCCTTTCCGCCTGCCTTGCGGGGGAAATCCCCCAGCTTCTTTTAAACGGCGAATACGAAAGGGCAAAGGAAACCGCCCTTTGGTACAGGGACACCTTCGGTGAAAACAACTATTTCTTAGAGCTCCAGGATCACGGTATTGAGGAGCAAAAAAGGGTTAATCCTCAGATAATCAGAATTTCCGAGGAGACGGGAATAGGGCTTGTTGCCACAAATGATGTGCATTATATTAAGCACGATGATTTTAAGATGCACAAGGTGCTTTTGTGCATACAAACGGGCTCTAAAATTACCGAGGACAACCCGATTGAGTTTAAAACAAACGAATTCTATTTAAAGTCGGCTGAGGAAATGTCGGAGCTTTTCGGCAGTACGCCTGAAGCCTTGACAAATACTGCAAAAATCGCCGAGCGGTGCTGTGTTACCTTTGAATTCGGCAAAATAAAGCTTCCCCGCTTTGATATAGGGGAGCGGGACCATTTCCTGTATTTCAAGGAAAAATGCCTTGAGGGGCTCCGCAGAATTTACGGTGAAAGCCCTGATAAAACGGTGACCGACCGCCTCAGTTACGAATTAGGGGTTATAAACCGTATGGGCTATGTCGACTACTATTTGATAGTAGCCGACTTTGTAAACTATGCTAAAAGCCACGGCATACCCGTAGGCCCCGGCAGAGGCTCGGGCGCGGCGAGCCTTGCGGCATACTGCATAGGAATCACGGGAATAGACCCGATTAAATACGACCTTTATTTCGAGCGTTTTTTAAACCCGGAAAGGGTTTCAATGCCCGATTTTGATATTGATTTTTGCTATGTTAACCGTCAAAAGGTAATAGATTATGTTATAAAAAAGTACGGAAC
>JAXJVI010000095.1:0-1726 GCA_036308615.1 Acutalibacteraceae bacterium
AGCCTATATATCCCGCATCGGCGGGACTTTCTTCAAAGGCGATCGAAAAGCTGGTGAAAACAGCGCTTAACACCTTGCCCGAATTAAATGAAGTGTTGCCCGAAGGCGTAAGGGAGCGGAACGGGCTTTGCGGTATTAATACCGCCGTTCGCAATATTCATTTTCCGCTTGAACCTAATAGCTTTGAAAGGGCAAAGGAGCGCCTTGTTTTTGAGGAGCTTTTTGTTTTGCAGACAGGTCTTTCCTTTCTTAAAAAAAGAAAGCGGGGACTTGCGGGGTGCGTTATAACCAAAAATTTACTACCCGAATTCCAACAAACTCTTTCTTTTTCTCTTACAAATGCGCAGAAAAGGGTGATAGGCGAGTGCGTTGCCGATATGTCCTCGGGCAGACCTATGAACAGGCTCATAGAGGGGGATGTGGGCAGCGGTAAAACTGCGGTCGCGGCGGCGCTTTGCTATATTTCGGCGTGTAACGGCTTTCAGTCGGCGCTTATGGCACCGACCGAGATTTTGGCGGAACAGCATTTTAAAACCTTAAGCGAAATCACTAAGGAAAGCGGAATTAAATGCGCCCTGCTTACAGGCTCGCAAACTAAAAAACAGAAGAATATTATCAAGGAATCGCTTAAAAACGGGGAAATTGATGTTCTTGTGGGAACCCACGCATTACTTACAGATGATGTTGAATTTAACCGCTTGGGGCTTGTTATCACAGACGAACAGCACCGTTTCGGAGTGGCTCAAAGGGGTAAGCTTTCGGCTAAAGGGGAAAATCCCCATACCCTTGTTATGTCCGCAACCCCAATTCCGCGCACCTTGGGGCTTATTATTTACGGCGACCTTGATATAAGCATAATAGACGAATACCCGCGGGGCAGACAGAAGATTGATACATTCCTTGTTAATTCCTCTTATCACGCCCGCGTATATAATTTTATAAAAAAATTACTTGATGAGGGCAGACAGGGGTATATTGTCTGTCCGCTTGTAGAGGAAAACGAAACGCTGGATATCACCTCCGCCGCCGAATATTACGAGACCTTAAAGGACGGCGAGTTTAAGGACTATTCTTTAGGACTTCTTCACGGAAAAATGCCCGCCAAGGAAAAGGAAAGGGTAATGCGCCGTTTCGCATCGGGTGAAATTCAGCTGCTAATTTCAACCACGGTTATCGAGGTGGGTATCGATGTGCCGAACTCGGTTATTATGGTGATAGAAAATGCCGAGAGGTTCGGGCTGTCACAGCTCCACCAGCTGCGGGGCAGAATAGGCAGGGGAGCGCATAAGTCCTACTGTATACTTATTTCCGACATTAATTCAGGTGATACAAAGAAGCGGTTAGAGGTTATAAAAGGCTGTCAGGACGGCTTTAAAATCGCCGAGGAGGATTTGAAACTTCGAGGCCCCGGTGACTTTTTGGGCAGCCGTCAGCACGGACTGCCCGATATGAAGATAGCCGATATTTTTGCCGACCGAAAAACATTACATCTTGCGGGGGTAGAGGCGGAACGCCTGATAAAGGAAGACCCGACCCTGTCCGCACCCGAAAACAAGGCGTTAAGAGCCGAAATCGCCGCCCTTTATAAAAAGCTTAATCAAAATTAAGGTGAATCGAATATATGTAGGGAACAACCTATGTGTTGTTCCGCAAACAAAAAGGGGCTGTAAAAAAACAAATCGGGGTTTGTGGGGGTCTTTGATTAGCTGATAATAAGGCCCCCTTG
>JAXJVI010000096.1:0-6615 GCA_036308615.1 Acutalibacteraceae bacterium
ACGGCATAATCCATGTAAACACCGAAAATATCCCCGTTTATAAGAAGCTTTCTTAAAAACACGCATTAAACCAAAAGGGGCTTAAAATAAACACCGTATCCGAAATAATGGATTAATTAAGCAAAAATAAAATAAACAAGCTCGGCAAAAGCAGGAAACAAAGCTTACGCCGAGCTTGTTTGCTTTTTTTGCAGTCCTTTGCAAAATCGGTTGTATTTCACGAATTTGGTTTGCATTTTTAGGCTATTAATGTTATAATATAAACAAATAAAGACAGAGGGGGTTGCAGTGTGAAATATACCGTGCTTGTGGTGGATGATGAACAGGAGCAAAGGCTTGCACTTACAGAGCGTGTAGACTGGGAAGGCGCCGGTTTTGAGGTTGTTGGAGAGGCGGAAAACGGGGTAGAAGCACTTGATGTTCTTGAAACTCTCGAACCTGATTTAATTCTTACGGATATTAAAATGCCTATGATTTCTGGGCTTGAGCTGGCGGCCAAGGTCAGGGAGATAAGACCCGCCACCCAAATGGTGATTTTAAGCGGGTACGACAGCTTTGAATACGCGCAGACGGCTATAAACTACAATATTATAAGCTATCTCTTAAAGCCTATTTCGCCTGATGAGATGTCCGAGGAGCTTCTTAAAATCCGCCACAGGATGGACGAGCGGCTTGCGGTGATGACTTCTTCTGCAAAAACCGACAGCGAGCAGATTCGCAAGCTTCAGACAGATGAATTTTTAATACCCCTGATGCTTGGCAGTAATGAGGAACAGCCCGATGAGGGTCAGCTGCTAAATTGGGCGAGAGAGCTTAAAATAATAGGGGAGACCGCCGAACCTATCCGCTTTTGCGTAATGGTTACAAAGTTTAAAAACGCGGACGGCGTCTCTCATGCGGAAAAGACCCACGCCGATTTTATAGATTCTGTAATGTCGAGATATATACACTCGGTAAGCCTTATTCTTTACGGCAGGGCGGTAACCCTCGCGGTAATTGAGGGGGAAGGCGAGCTTTCAAACCTGTTAGAGCTTCCCTTGCTTGAAACCGTCCAAACCGCAAAACGAATACTCGGCTCCACCTGTACTATAGGCGTAAGCCGTGAATTTTCGGCGCTTTCTGCCTGCTCGGGAGCATATTTTCAGGCAATAACCGCAAGGCGCTACACATCGGACGGTGCGGGCGAGGTGCGTTTTATAAACGACCAGGAAAGGGACGGTGAGCTTGAAATAGACCGTGCGGAAAAATCTGCCGCAAGGCTTGAACAGCTGTTAAAGGTCGGAGATGAGGACTCACTTGAAGCCTTCATTAACGGGCTTTACGAAAGCAATACCCCCGAAAACGCAGGACTCCTTGTAATGCAGATAATCGCAACGGTTTACAGGGTAGTGAGCTCCGCGTCCGAAAAAAACGGGCTTTCACAGCTTTTTTCTTCCAATCCGATCTTCGCCCGTATGACCTCCCACAGCAGTGAAAATATGATGAAAAATGAGCTTATCGCCTTTTGCAAGGACGCTAAGAACCTAATTTCAAATTCTCAGAAAAGGGATACAGAAATTCTATGTGACAAGGTAGTACAGATTATTGACGGCAATTATTCGGACGAATCTCTTTCTTTAACCGGCGTCAGCAACGAGCTTGCCGTGAGCCCGAATTATTTAAGCGCTCTCATTAAAAAGCACAAGAAAAAGAATTTTATAACACTTCTTACCGAGCGCAGAATGAAGGCGGCTTACGATATGCTTTTATGTACTAATATGAAGGTGGTCGAAATATCGGAAAAATGCGGTTACAGCGACCAGCATTATTTCAGCTATTGCTTTAAAAAATTTTACGGCGAGTCTCCTAATAAAATCAGAAGCCTTAACAGGAGTGAAGCATAATGAAAACCGAACGCCGACGATTTTCGGTAAGTCTGTCCGCGCTTAGTATTTTGGCGATAACAGCGGCTACGGCGGCTGCTGTTTCGGTATGCATTGCAATCTTTGCCACAGTTTACAGCGACGCGCTTTTAAGGGAAACGAAGCTTGCCGCCGAGCGAACGGTACAGCAAACCGCGCTTTCGGTTAATAATTACCTCGATTCTATGAGGGAAAAGCTAAGCTTTTTATCAAGCACGGTATCGGAATGCGCTTTGGCGGATGAATTTGAAGACGAAATTTCGGTAATAACCCGTATGCAAAAGGATATATACGCGGTTTCTGTATACGACGGTGAGGGGAATATTATAAGCTGTACGGGCGGCGATAAAAAGCTTAAGGACACCGTATATAAAAATCTTTCCTTTGATAAGGAGCTTTTTAGTAATGCGGAGGACTTTGCGCTTTCAAGCCCCCATGTGCAAACCCTGTTTGAGGGGGAGTACCCTTGGGTGGTGACCCTTGCCGCAAAAACCGACAGTCCCGTGTTCGGTCAGGGTATATATGTCGCGATTGATTTTGAATTTTCGGAAATCGCAAAGTATATCGATAATGTAGGCATCGGCAGTCACGGCTATTGCTTTATAACCGACAACGGCGGAAATATCATATACCATCCACAGCAGCAGATGATTTTTTCAGGACTCAAAACCGAAAACACCGAGCTTGTAAAATCCTTAGAGGACGGTGTGCATTACAGAAATAATATAATCTATACACTAAACACAACAAGCGATAAGCTTTGGCGTGTGGCAGGGATAACCTTTACCGATGAGCTTGCGGTTGAGCGCAGAACTCAAATTGTTGTAAGCATAATCTTTTCTTTATTTTTCTGCGCCGCAATAGCTCTTTTTGTACTACTTATTTATTCAAAGATTGTAAATGCTCCCGTGCGTTCTCTTATGCGTGCTATGAAATCCTTTGAACGCCACGCGGATAATTTTTCGTATACCGGGGGTACCGAAACCGTCAGCGAGCTAAGGGTTTTATCCATCTCGTTTGAACATATGGCGAAAACCATTCAAAACCTGATGGAGCAGGTGCACAGTGAGGAAAAGGAGCTTAGAAAAACCGAGCTTAAGGCGCTTCAGGCACAGATTAACCCTCATTTTCTTTACAATACCCTTGATTCGATACAATGGATGTGCGAACAGGGCAAAACAAAGGACGCTGCCGAAATGGTGAGAGCCTTGGCACGGCTTTTCAGAATAAGTATCAGCAAGGGAAAAGAGCTTATAACAATTAAAGAGGAGCTGCAGCACGCCGAAAATTACCTTATAATTCAAAGCTACCGATACAGGAATCAGTTTTCCTACAGTATAGAAGCAGACCCCGCCCTTGACGGCTGTCTCTGCAACAAAATTACGGTCCAGCCCCTTATAGAAAACGCGATTTACCATGGGTTAGAGCGTATGGTGGACGAGGGGATAATCCTTATAACCGTAAAGCAGGCAGAGGACTCCGAGAACGATATTCTTATCACCGTCAGCGATAACGGCGTCGGAATGACTAAGGAACAGTGTGAAAAAATACTCAAAAAGGAACGCAGTGACTCGGGCGGAATAGGGGTTAAAAATGTAAACGACCGGCTTAAAATATATTTTGGCGAAAGGTACGGACTTACTATAGAAAGCGAGCTTGATGTAGGAACAAAGGTTACCGCAAGAATACCGAAGCTTTACAAGGAGGCGGAAAATGAGCTTTAAAAAATTATTATCCCTGTTTTTAATCCTTGGGATACTTTGCGGGCTTTGCGCTTGCGGAAAAACAGACAATAAGAAATATATCGCCGTAATCGCAAAAGCGGTTGATTCCGACTTTTGGCACAATGTTAAAAACGGCGTTTACTCTGCCGCCACGGAATATAATGTTACGGTCACCTTTGAAGGCCCCCAAAACGAAGAGGATTACGAGGCTCAAAACGCCTTGATAGAAGCCGCCGTTGAAAACGGTGCGGGGGCTATTGTCCTCTCGGCAATAGATTTTAATAAGTCGGTTGATACGGTAAACACCGCCGTAAGAAACGGGGTAAAGGTTATCACCGTTGACAGCGGGCTTAATTCGGACGCAGTAAGCCTTTTTATCGGTACGGATAACATCGCCGCGGGAAAGGAGGCGGGAAAGGCGGCAACAGACGGCTTTGCACCCGAAGCTAATATTTATATAGGGCTTGTTAATTACAACGCCGATACCGATAACGGCAATCAGCGGGAGGAGGGCTTCAGAGAGTGTATCAGCTCCTTAAACAACGCACAGATTTTAGCTTCCGTAACGGCTGAAAGCAATGAGGAAAGCGCGACCGCCGCGGCAAAGAGGCTTCTTGCACAGGATCCGCGCATAAATGTTATAGTCGGCTTTAACGAGTGGATGACCTTGGGCGTAGGCAACGCCGTTAAACAGCTCGGACTTTCGGAAAAGGTTCGCGCCGTCGGCTTTGACAGTAATATTGCTTCCGTATCAATGCTTGAAACAGGGGAGATGGACGCCCTTATAGTTCAAAATCCCTTTGCGATGGGATACCTAAGTGTGGAAAAGGCGGCGGAGATTATTTCGGGCGAGCCGACCGACGGAAATACACTTTACACCACGGTTACAACGGTAACAAAAGAGAACCTTTTTGACGCCGATATTCAAAAAATACTTTTCAGATTTAATTAGGAGTGAATTTTATGTATAATGCTGATGCAAACAGATATGATACTATGACTTATAATCGCTGCGGGGCAAGCGGAATTAAGCTTCCCGCGGTATCCCTGGGATTTTGGCATAATTTCGGGGACACTGCAAAATATGATAATATGAAAGAAATGTGCTTTACCGCCTTTGATAACGGAATAACACATTTCGACCTCGCGAACAATTACGGGCCGGAGCCGGGCAGCGCAGAAAAAAATTTAGGCAAAATTATGCGTGAGGAGCTCTCCGGTTACCGCGATGAGCTTATAATCAGCACAAAAGCGGGCTATACAATGTGGGAGGGCCCTTACGGCGACTGGGGCAGCCGTAAGTATCTTATTGCAAGCCTTGACGCAAGCTTAAAAAGAATGGGATTGGATTATGTGGATATTTTCTATCACCACCGCCCCGACCCCGAAACTCCGCTTGAAGAGACTATGGGTGCATTGGCACAGGCGGTTAAGAGCGGCAAGGCGCTATATGTAGGTCTTTCAAATTATGACGGTGAAAGGCTCGAAAAAGCCTGCAAAATTCTCGATGAGCTTCATTGTCCCTTTATTATCAACCAAAACCGCTATTCGATATTCGACCGCACGATAGAGCATAACGGACTTAAAGCTGCCGCTAAAAAGCTTAATAAGGGCATTATCGCCTTCAGCCCCTTAGCGCAGGGTATGCTTACCGACCGTTATTTAGGCGGTATTCCCGAGGACAGCCGAATTAAAACCGACGGCAGATTTTTAAAGGAGGGCGCCATTACCGAGGAAAAGCTTGCTCAAATACGCGCTCTAAACGAAATCGCAAAAAGCAGGGGACAGACCTTAGCCGAAATGGCGCTCGCGTGGGTACTGCGTGACGGTATTGTTACTTCGGTACTTATAGGCGCTTCCAAGCCTTCTCAGATACTCGACAATATAAAGGCAACGGAAAATACCTCCTTTACAAAAGACGAGCTTGACGAGATAGATAAATATTCAATCTGATAATATTTTAAAAAACACATGTCATTACCTTGCGAGGTAAGAAGGAACGGTCATAAATATGGAACTTGTTTTATTAACTGCGCTCGGCGTCGGCGGCGCTACTGTTATAGGAGCCCTTGTCGGCTTTGGATTCAAGAATATATCCCATAAATTTTCGGATATTGTATTGTCCTTTGCCGCAGGCGTTATGTTTGCCGCCGCGGTATTGGGTCTTATAATTCCGTCCCTTGATTATGGCGGAGAATACGGGATTCTGATTACGGTTGCCGGTATTTTTTGCGGTGCGATTTGCTTAAATTTAATTGATAAATTGGTGCCTCATCTACATAAATTTGCGGGCGTAGAAACCGAAGCGCATAACAACGCTAAGCTTAGCAAGGTTTTATTGTTTGTTATGGCAATAGCAATTCATAACCTGCCCGAAGGAATTGCGGCAGGCGTAGGCTTCGGTTCAGGAGATACTTCCAGGGCTCTTATAATTGCAGGCGGAATTGCACTGCAAAACATTCCCGAGGGAATGGTCATTATCGCGCCTATGCTCGCCGCAGGCATTCCTCCGCGCAGAACCTTTATCCTCGCAATGATAACGGGACTTGTCGAGGTGGTCGGTACATTGCTAGGTTACTTTGCGGTCAGCATTTCAGCGGCAATTTTGCCCTTTGCTCTTGCCTTTGCGGGCGGAACGATGCTCTATGTTATCAGCGATGAAATGATCCCCGAAACTCACGCTCACGGAAGCGAACGGGGCGCGACCTACGCTCTGCTTGTAGGCTTTTGTGTTATGTTAGTTACCGATGTATTATTGGGTTAATGCTCAAAGAATAAGTAAAAATCCCGACTGCTTACGCAATCGGGATTTTTGGCAGGGGCAGATTAACACAGGGGCCCGTCCCCTGTGTTGATTATATACTCTATGCTTTAAGGCATAAAAAAGACAGAGGTCTGGAAGCAAGGGACTACCGAAAACGGTGTTGCCCAAAACTCTCGCTCTGCTATTATTAGTATACGCGATTTACTTTTAAAAATCAATCTAAAAA
>JAXJVI010000097.1:0-1689 GCA_036308615.1 Acutalibacteraceae bacterium
AAGAACTTCTTTACACACAGTTTTCCGAAAAAGGTTGTTTTGCCGCCTGTTCTGTTTGTTGTACAGATATAAATTTCAGGTCTTTGACCGTTAAGGTCTTGAAGTGATAATAATTTCGTACCGTCATAATATTTACACATATATTATACCCCGAGTATATTATAGCAGATGTTGACATTGGTGTCAATCCGTGATATTATAATATTAGAGGTGTACATAATGGAATTGATTGTTGTTGGATTTTTGGTTATCATTGACATTGTTACCGGATTTATTAAAGCGTGGAAAACTAAAAACATAAGCAGCGGTGTGATACGAAAGGGGCTATCGCACAAAATAGGCGAAATAGCTGCTTTGCTTTTCTGCTGGGTTTTACAGTACGGCGGCGAGTATGTCGGTGTGAGCGTGAGCACGCCGTTAGTGCTACCTGCGGCTTGTTATATCGGAACAATGGAAATCACCTCGATAATTGAAAATCTCTGCGAGATCAATCCAAAACTGCACGCTCTTTTCTCTGGTAGGTTTGCTAAATTAAAAAATAAAGGCGGTGAAAACGATGATAACGATAATGCTTGACAAGACGAGTGAAGTTATGACAGCTTTGAACGGAGCGCAGGAAATCACCTTTACCGTTATGGGACAGACTTTTAAGGTTGATCGTACCCGCTATACCGTATCAGACCACACCATTATTATTTATGCAAAACATCAGGAGGCAACATAATGGCTATCAAAGTATATTTAAGTCCGTCAAATCAGGACGGAAATCTGTACGCTTGGGGCGATACAAATGAAATGGAAGAATGCAATCGTATCGCTGAATACGCCCGTATAGCTTTAGAGCGCTGCGGGTTTGAGGTTAAAAAGGCTCTTAAAGGGCAGGCTATGGACGTATCAATTAGTGAATCTAATAAGTGGGGAGCGGATCTCCATTTACCGATACACACTAACGCAGGCGGCGGAGCAGGTACAGTTGTATTTGTTTATAATAACGCTGATTGTAATATGAAAATAGCAAAACCTATTTATAAAGCCGTGCAGGATTTTTCTATCGGTACTGTTGATTATGGCATCAGAGCAAACCCGGCTCTTAAAGAACTTAATTCCACATTAGCAACAGCCGTTTACGTGGAGGTAGATTTTCATGATAACCCCGACATTGCAAAATGGATTGTTAACAACGTGTGGGGTATCGGTGAGGCTATTTGCCGAGGTATTTGCGAAGCATATAACGTTATCTATGTTCCGGTAGATACACCCGTCAATTCAAGAACAATATACCGCGTGCAAGTTGGAGCGTTCTTCAAAGAGGAAAACGCTAAAGCACTGCGCGATAAGCTGAAGGCGGACGGATACACAACAGCCTTTATTACAAAAACCGAGAAGGAGTGAGAGCATGAGCACCTTAAACCGTGAAGAATTTTTTGCCCGTCTGCATGAACGGGTCGGTAACGATAGTACAGACGAAGGAATTAAATTTCTTGAAGACATGACCGACACATATAACGAGCTTGAGAAAAAAGCAGCCGACAGCGACAGTGAAAATTGGAAAGCTCGGTATGAAGAGCTTGACAACACATGGAAGAAAAGATATACACACAGATTTTTTTCAGGGGATAACCGTATTGTTCCCGCCTGCGATAATGGCGGAACAGAAACCGACGACTATGACGGTGATAGTATAACCGT
>JAXJVI010000098.1:0-7652 GCA_036308615.1 Acutalibacteraceae bacterium
CCCTTTAGGCAAGGGAGGCTATTTTTTAATCATCTATACAAACCCCGATTTATCTCTTAAAAAGCAAACAAGCTTGGCATTAGCCTTATTTTCGTGCTTTCGCCAAGCTTGTTTATTTTTGCTTAATTAACCCGCCTTTGAAGTTGCTGTGTTTTTTTACAGCCCCGTTTTCATTTATATGTTCTGCTTTTTAATTCCGAAAATCATTCTTAAAATACCGCTTAAAAGCTTCGGGCTTTTGACTAAAACTACCTTCATAAGAAAACCTCCGATAACTGTATTATCAGCAGCGCCAACAGGAAATTCCGAGTATTATAACCCAAATCGCGAGTATCGCCACCAAAAATTTAGGAGGGCAAAAGCAGCTTATCAGCAGTCCCAGGGCAAAGGTAAGACCCACAGCCCCCTTGTTGACATTAAAGCGTTTACGCATTTCGTTCCCTCCTTACAGTATCAGTATATAGAGAAAACGAAAAAATGTTACTTTAATTTATTTTTAGCGGTATTCCAGGGCTTTAAATCCCTTAATTCCTCAAACAGCGCGACATACGATTTATGGCGGCTTTCCGAAATTTCGCCCTTTTCTACCGCCCCGATTATATTACAGCCCTTTTCAACCGTGTGGGTGCAGGAGGTAAAGCGACAGCCATCCGCATATTCGCTTAAATCCCGGAAGCAGTATACAAGGTTTTCCTTAAATGAATAATCGTTGCACTCACATTCAAGGGAAGAAAAGCCGGGGGTATCGGCAACAAAGCCGCCGTCAGGCAGACCGAACAGCTCGGTATGGCGGGTGGTGTGCCTGCCTCTGCCAAGCTTTTCGCTTACAGCGCCTGTTCTAAGCTTTAAATCACCGAACAGAACATTAAGAATACTTGACTTTCCAACCCCCGAATTGCCCGTAAAGGCGCTTATACAGTTCTTAAGCTCCGCTTTAAGGGCACCAATACCCTCTCCGTTCTCGGCAGACACGGTATAAACCCTAAAGCCCGCGGTTTTATATATATTTTCCCAATCTTCAAAACCGCCCATATCGCACTTATTAAACACTATTATCGGTTCAATTTCCTTGTACTCGGCAAGGGCGGTCAGCTTATCTATAATATAAGCGTTAGGCGCAGGCTTTTCGTAAGAGGATACAATAAAAAGCTTGTCAATATTCGCAACAGGCGGTCTTGAAAGCAGATTTTTACGGGGCAAAACGGCAGTTACAATCCCCTTTTGCTCCTCTGTATTTTCAAACTCCGCTCTGTCTCCGACCAAAGGGGAAACTCCGCTTTCGCGGAAGCTTCCCCTTGCCTTACATTCATAGATTTTTTCACCGTCGGAAACATAATAAAAGCCTGAAATTGCCTTTGTAATTATTCCGTTCATTATCAGTTCGCCGTGCCGGTTGTGCCGCTTGAGCTCGAATTACTGCTTGTGCTTGATGAGCTGCTTGAGCCTGAATTAGTGCTACTTGAACTGCTATGAAGATCATCGGTTTCCATTTCAAGATAATCGTAAATAACCTTCGAGCCTGTAGGTCTGCCTGTTTTGAAATTCATAGTGAATTCCGAATACGCATAATATTCGTCCTTATCGGTAGTAATCTTAAGGGTATATTTAGCGGTTTCTGATTTAGAAGATATTGACTTAAAGGTATATTCCGTTTTGCTTGCGTCAATCTTATTGCTTTCGGCAACCATACCGTTTGAATCCCAAAGCGAAACATAATATGTGCTTACAGGAGATTTATCCTTTCCGAGCAAATCAACCGTAATATCAAGGGATATGCCGTTGCTTACATAAATGGTAACGGTTGAGCCCTCGGGTATCTGTGAAGAGCCTGTATCGGGCTCCTGCTTTACAACATAGCCGACAGGATAATACTTGTCTTCTGCGGTAATAGTCATTTCTTTAACCTCGGGGACAAGCTTTTTATCCTTAAGCTCCTTTTCGGCGTCTTCTTTCTTCATACCTACAACCGACGGAACCGAAACATCCTGAATAGACTGTCCGCTGCTTACATAGATAGTAATTTTAGCGTTTTCCTCCACAACCTCGGTGCGCTGGGGATCTGTTTTAATAACAATTCCCTTTTCGACATCCTCGCTGGGCATTTCGGTAACGACAGTCTGGAAGCCTGCGGCTTTAAGCTCGGAGACGGCGGCAGACTCGGTTTTACCGTAAGTATCGGGTACCTTTTTGGTGGACTGTCCCTTGCTTATATAAAGGGTAATGGTAGCGCCCTTTTTAAGCTTTTGACCCTCTGCCTTTGACTGCTCGTAAACATAGCCGTAGGCATAATCCGCATTGGACTGCCATTCCTGCTCGAATTTATAGTTATCCGTATATTCCTTATTTGCCGTGATTTCCTCAATGGTTTTGCCCACAAAGTTCGGACAGCTAAGCTCATCCCCGGTGCCGGAAAGGAGCTTGGGAACAAAAATTGCGGCGAGTATTATAATAGCAACAACAAGAGTGACCGCTATTCCCGCAAGAATAGGAATCATATTGTTCTTTTCTTTAACCTCTTTTTCCTCTTCGGCATCCTCTATCTGAACGCTGTCATAATCAAAATTAGAGGAGACAAACTTTGTGGGAGAATCGTCCACAAAATAAGAATAATCAAAGGTAATCGAGGGGTCCTTCCTAAACTGACCGAGGTCGCAGAGCATCTCTGCCGCAGACTGATAACGGCGCTCGGGATTTTTCTGCATAGCGTGCATTGTTATCTGCTCAAGACCTAAGGGGATAGAACCGTTTATCTCGGTGGGGAGCTGCGGGTCGCGCTGTAACTGCATTATAGCCACCGAAACGGCGCTTTCCGCCTGGAAGGGAAGCTGACCGGTAAGCATTTCATAAAGCATAACACCTACAGAGTATATATCTGCCTTCTCGTCGGTGCGCTCGCCCCTCGCCTGCTCGGGGCTGATATAATGAACCGAGCCGATTGCCTTATCGGTAATGGTGCGCTGTTCGCTCCTTGAAAAACGGGCTATTCCGAAATCGGTAACCTTTATGGTACCGTCGGGCAGTACCATTATGTTCTGCGGTTTAACATCCCTGTGAACAATGCCCTTATCGTGGGCGTGCTGAAGACCCTTTAAAATCTGGATAGTGAAATGCACCGCGTCCTTCCAGCGCAGGCTTCCCTCCCGCTCGATGAACTCCTTAAGGGTTATACCGTCAATGTACTCCATTACGATATACTGGATAAGGTCTCCGAAGCTTACATCATATACCTTGACGATATTCGGGTGGGAGAGCATCGCGATAGCCTTGGACTCATTCTTAAAGCGGCGTACAAATTCCTCGTTGGAGATAAACTCCTCCTTTAGAATCTTAACCGCAACCGTACGGTTTTCCTGATTGTCATATGCCTTATAGACAACCGCCATACCGCCGACGCCGATAATCTCCTTAATTTCGTATCTGCCGTCAAGTCGTTTTCCTACAAATTTATCCATAAGTCTTTTCCTTTCTACTCGGTAAGTGTGACAACTGTTATATTATCTCCGCCGCCGTTGAGATTTGCCTTTAGGACAAGTGTTTCAGGCACGGAGGATATATCCGTATTTTTAAAAACGCTCAAAATCTCGTTATCGTCAAGATAATTACTAAGCCCGTCCGTGCAAAGCAGTAGCGTGTCTCCCCTGTTGAGCCTTATAACGGCGCTGTCCGCCGTGACGGTGCCTTCAGCTCCTATCGCCCTTGTTATCACATTCTTTCGGGGGTGATACTTTGCGTCCTCGGGGGTTATCTTACCGCTTTCGATAAGCGACTGAACAACCGAATGGTCGCGGGTGAGCTGTTTTATTTCCTCGTTTACAAGGTAAATTCTGCTGTCCCCCACATTTGCGATAACCGCTTCCCCGTCCTTAATAAGGGCGATCACCGCGGTAGTGCCCATACCCGACAGAGCCTGCTCGCTTGCCGACATATCAAACAACTCGATATTAGCGCTCATAACCGCGTTTCGCAGGATTTTTTCAAGCTCAACAGCGTCCATACCGTCCCGATAAGACCTGATAACATATTCCGAAATGTGCCTTACGGCGTTCTCGCTGGCGACATTTCCCGCGTTTGCGCCGCCCATTCCGTCGCACACAACCGCGAAAACCGCGTTGTCGGCTATACTGCCCGCAAAATAAGCGTCCTGATTATCGGTTCTAACCTTTCCCTTATCGGTTTTACTGAATATTCTCATTTTCTTCCCCCTCCTTTACTCTTTTTCTCAGCTGTCCGCAGGAAGCGTCAATATCCGCTCCCAGCGTTCTTCTGACCGTGGCGTTTACGCCTTTTTTAATAAGCAGATCCTTAAAATGAATTATTTTATTCCTATCGGGCTTTTTAAAGGAATTTTCCTTAACGGGATTAGCGGGTATAAGGTTTATATGACACATAATACCCTTTAGCCGCTTTGCCAACTCCGCCGCGCATTCATCACTGTCGTTTACCCCGTCTATCAGGGCATATTCAAAGGAAATGCGCCGTGTAGTGACCGCCTGATATTCCTTACAGGCCTTAAGCAATTTATCAATATTCCACTTTCTGTTCACCCTCATTATCGAGGAACGGATTTCATCGTTCGGCGCGTGGAGCGAAATTGAAAGTGTTATCGGGAAATTATACTCCTTAAGCTTTTTTATTCCGCTTACGACCCCCGAGGTTGAAAGGGAAATATGTCTAAGCCCGATATTAAGCCCCTTATCGTCCGATACAAGTCTTAAAAATCTTACCGAATTATCAAAGTTGTCAAGCGGCTCGCCCATACCCATCATCACGACATTTGAAACCCTAATATCATTATCCCGCTGGGCGGCGGTTATCTGGGCTAACATCTCGGAGGCGGTGAGGTTTCTTGTAAGCCCCGCTATACCCGAAGCACAGAAGCTGCACCCCATCCGACAGCCTACCTGTGTCGAAATACAAACCGTGTAACCGTGTTCGTATTTCATCAGCACCGACTCGATATACTCCCCGTCATAAAGCTCGTAAACATATTTCACCGTTTCGTCAAGCCGTGAGCAAAGCCTTCTTACAATCTTAACATCGGCGATATAGGTTTTTTCCTTTAGCTCGTTTCTAAGGGATAAGGGAATGTTCGTCATATTGTCAAAATCGGTCTCACCCGACTGTAACCAACGGTAAAGCTGTGCGGCGCGGAATTTAGGCTGACCCAAACCGCTGAGCATCTCTTCAAGCTCGGTTAAATACATAGACCTTATATCCTGTTTTTCCAAGCGCCGGCCTCCCTTTCCTGCGGTTTAATCCTTTACAAACAGAGCGCAGTAGAACCCGTCTGTTTTATCAATATGCGGAAAATAGGTGTGTTCATACATTTTATGAAACCCATTATACTCCATTATAAAGGAATTTACAAGTTTTTCGTTTTCTTCCCGCCTTAAGGTGCAGGTAGAGTACAATATTCTGCCGCCCTTTTTAAGGTACTTCGAGGCATTTTCGAGTATTTTATACTGTAACGCCTGAAGCTCGGTAAAATCACCTTCGGGCTTATATTTAATATCCGGCTTGCGCCTTAGCACCCCTAACCCCGAGCAGGGCACATCGCAAAGAATACAGTCAAACTTACCTAATTTTTCATCATAGGAAGACGCGTCCGCCGTTATTGGCTTTATTATATCAATACCTAATCTCGTAGCCCCGCTTTTAATAAGTCCGACCCGCTGTTCATAAAGGTCGCAGGAAATAATCTCCCCCGCGTTTTCCATTAAAAGCGCCATAGTAAAGCTTTTGCCCCCGGGAGCGGCGCACATATCCAGTACCCTTTCCCCTTTTTTAGGGTTAAGCACCGAAACCGCGGTCTGTGATGAAAGGTCTTCCGCATAGAAAAAACCTCTTTTATATAAGTCAAAATCGGCGGCGTCAATTCCCTTTTTAAGTATCAGGGCGTTTTCCGTTTCCGCTGTGTCCGACGGTATTCCGCACTTTTCAAGCTCGGCTTTAAGGGTAACGGTATCGGTCTTCAAGGTGTTCACCCTTATAACCACAGGCGCGGGCTTAAGGCTTTCCTTTAAAAGCTCCTCCGCCGTCTCTGCTCCGTAATCGTTTATAAAGCTGTTTATTATCCATTCGGGGCAGGAATACCGCACCGAAAGGGAATGAGAATCATTGCCTTTCGGAAGGGTTATTTCGTTCCGCAAAATATTACGCAAAACCGCGTTTGCAAAGCCCGCGTTGCGGCTCTCCTTTGACGATTTTATAAGCTTAACCGCCTCGTTTACCGCCGCGCTGTCGGGTACCTTGTCCATAAACATTATCTGGTAAACCGCGCTCCGCAAAACCTCTAAGGTAAAGGGCGCGACCTTTTTAAGCGGTGTTTTAATAAACCTTGAAAGTATATAATCTATTGTTATTCTGCGGTCAAGCACGCCGTAAAAAATCGCCGAGGCAAACGCCCTATCCGCGTTTTCAAGCCCGCTTTCCCTTAAAACGGCATTGAGGGCGATATTTGAATACGCCGCATCGTTCTCGACCTTTAAAAGCGCCTTTACTGCCGCCTTTCTCGGATTACTCACAGCCTATCACCGTACCTTGCGCTATCGGTCTGCCGCAAAGCATTTGCTTAGCCGTCATAGGCTTCGAGCCCTCGGGCTGAACCGTTACAAGCTCCACCGCCGTACCGTCCTTACAGGCGATAACAAGGCTGTCATCACTCTTAATAACCGTCCCCGCACTAGCGCCCGTATTACCTGCTACCGCCGCCTTTATAACCTTAATACGCTTATTTTCAAGGAAAAAGTAGGCGCAGGGCCAAGAATAATAGCCCCTGACGGCGTTGTGAATTTCTGTTGCGGTCATATTCTTAAAATCAAGCTGTGCCATTTCTTTTTTAATTATAGGCGCGTAGCTTGCCTTTTCCTCGTCCTGTTTTTGGGGCGTAATATTTCCGCTTTCCAAATCCGCAAGGGTTTGTACCAAAAGCTCGGCGGTTATACCCGAAAGCCTACAGAAAAGCTCCTCGGCGGTTTCCTCCGCGCCGATTTCGGTTTTTACGGTTTTTAAAATATCGCCCGTATCCATACCCTCGTCCATTTTCATTGCGGTTACTCCCGTTTCGGTTTCACCGCAGACAATGCACCACTGTATCGGCGAAGCGCCGCGGTATTTAGGCAATAGTGACGCGTGACCGTTCACACAGCCGTATTTCGGAATTTCAAGTATTCCCTTAGGAAGAATCTTTCCGTAAGCCACAACTACGATAACATCGGGCGCGATTTCCTTTAAGATTTCCTCTGCCTTTCCGTCCCTCAGCGTATTCGGCTGATACACCGTAATCCCGTGCTTTTGGGCGCATACCTTAACGGGCGGCGGGGTTATTATATGCTTTCTGCCGACAGGCTTATCAGGCTGTGCGAAAACCGCCGCCACATTATGACCCGCCGATATTAACGCCTCTAAAGTATTAACTGCGTAATCGGGCGTTCCCATAAAAACAAGCTTCATTTATTCACCCCTACGACAGACTTTTTTATCGGTCTTATCTATATAAAGTATGCCGTCAAGGTGGTCGATTTCATGGCATAAAGCCCTCGCCTTAAAGCCCTCGGCGGTTATTGTAAAGCTGTTACCCTTTCTGTCCTGGGCGCGGACGGTGACCGTCATAGGTCTTGTAACGCTCTCGTATCTGTTCGGAATGGAAAGAC
>JAXJVI010000099.1:0-39748 GCA_036308615.1 Acutalibacteraceae bacterium
ATATTAAGGTAGGTGTCAAGGTTTGAAAAATAAAGCCCCAGACGCTTTTCCAGCACGGCGAGCATAAGATTTAAGCGGTTGTAATCAAAGCCCGCCGAGGTGCGCCTTGCGTTGCCGAAGCCGGTCGCGGTGACAAGCCCCTGTACCTCGGCTAAAATAGGTCTTGTGCCCTCCATAATGCAGGTAATGCACCCGCCCGAAACATCGCTCATTCTGCCAGACAGCATCATTGCCGACGGATTTTCCACCGCGGTAAGCCCTGTTTCGGTCATTTCAAAAACGCCTATTTCGTTTGTCGAGCCGAAACGATTTTTCATCGCCCTTAAAATTCTGCCCGACTGGTTGCGCTCGCCCTCGAAATACAGCACGGTATCCACAATATGCTCCATAACCTTTGGACCCGCAATATCGCCGCCCTTATTGACATGGCCGACAATAAATATCGGAATATCAAGGCTTTTGCCCGTTCTAAGGAGCAGATTAGTCGATTCCCTTACCTGCACGATACTGCCGGGGGAAGAGGAGATGTCGCTGTGCTGCATAGTCTGAATGGAGTCGATAATCACAAGCCCCGGCTTTGCGGAATTTATATATTCGCAAACGGTTTGGACATCGGTCTCGGTCATAACAGACACTCGGTCGCTGTCAACCCCTATTCGCCTTGCTCGTAGCTTTATTTGTATAGCCGATTCCTCGCCCGATACATAAAGTATGTCGAGCTTGTCCTGCAAAGCGGAGCAGACCTGTAAGAGGATTGTGGATTTGCCGATACCCGGGTCGCCCGACAAAAGCACCACAGACCCCTTCACAATTCCGCCGCCTAAAACCCTGTCAAGCTCGGAAATGCCGGTTACAAACCTGTGCTCGTCGGCGGCGCTGATTTCGGAAAGCGGTCTTGCCGAAAAGGTGCGGACAGGTCGGGGAGAGCTTACCGCCGCTTTTTGGGGCAGGCGCACATCCTCCTCCATAGTATTCCACGCTCCGCACTCGGTGCATTTGCCCATCCATTTGGGGCTTTCAAAGCCGCACTCGGTGCATACATATACCGTTTTGCTTTTTCCTGCCATTTTAATTCTCCCATATTTATAAGTTTTCTTCCGAATAAAAGTCTACTATTCCGCAAAAAATGGAAAACGCCATTTTCTTCTGGTATTCCTCATCCTTAAGCCGCTTTAGCTCGGCGGAGTTGCTTAAAAACCCGCATTCCACAAGCACTGCGGGAACGGTGGCGTTATAGAGAAGATAGGTACTGCTGGTCGCTTGCTTGTTGACCCGGGTGTTTTCGGGCTGTAAAAGCTGTACAATAGATTTTTGTATGCAGTCGCCAAGCACTTTAGACTCAACATGTTCCGCGCTGTAAAACACCTGGGAGCCGTTTGCCGCCGAGGTTGTAAATTTGTTAAGGTGAATGCTCACAAAAACCGCGTTCGGGTTATCCTTCATAAGCCCTAAGCGGTTTTTAAGGTCGCTTTTTTTGCGGGTCGCAATCTTGTCGGTCTCAACATCGTCGGTTGAAACATCGCTTTCTCTGGTCATTATAACTCTAAAGCCGCTTTGCTTTAAGAAATCCTTTAGAGTAAGGGCAATCTTTAAATTTATGTCCTTTTCGACAGTTCCGTCAGCTGCCACCGCTCCGCCGTCAAACCCGCCGTGGCCTGCGTCAAGTATTATTACCTGCTGTTCCTTTACTGTAGCCCAAGCTGTTATATATTCATATCCCTTTGCTACCGCGGTGCTGAGTATTGCGAGGCACAAAACAACCGCTAAAATCACCGCAATTTTTCTTTTAAAAATCACATTATCACTCCAGTCGCTACTGTTTTTAAAATATGATTTTTTAAAGCGAGGTAGAACAAGATAAATAATACAGTTAAAACAAAAACCACCGTGAAATGCAACACTATTATTATAATCTAATTCCGCACTTTTTTCAATATCAAGAACGCAAAGATTTCTGATTACCTTGTTGATTTTTTCTTTGCGCTCGGCTTCGCTTGAGTCGGAGAGTACATTTGTTATTACATATTCGGTTTTAATGCTTTCTTGAAAACTGAAAAAAGTTTATGAACATTTTATATGCTGATGAAATTTATTCAAGTCGGCAAATAAATTTCTTGTGCAACAAACAAATAATCAAGAAAGAAGGAAACAACGATGAAAAAGAAATATCATGTTGTGCTAACACCCGATGAACCCGAAATAATTGCGTTCAAAAAATCTCTGCCCCAAGGCGAACTTAGTAAAACGGTTGCCACGATTATGACCGAGTCGCTGAAAGATAAGGTTGCCACAATCCCGATGAATTTTGAAATCGAGCCGGTCACCAAAGATGTGCATACAAAAATGTCTCTGCCCGAAGAACTGGTGCAGAGGTTCTGCAAGAAGTTCGGATGTAAGAAAGGCAACCTCACCACCGCTATAAAATCGGAAATCAAAAAGTGTATTCGGAAGAATTTGTCATTTGAGCCGGACAGATATTTTTCGTCTGCAAAAGTTAACAGTATCTTCGGTCAAGTCATCAACCGTGTAAGCCAAAAGAAAAATTCTTTGGATGCAGGTGGCGAAAGAAGTAGGTCGATCGAAAAAGAATGGCTTAACGCATTTTATGCAATGCAAAAAACCGTAAACGAAAAAAGGAACGAAAACAATGAATGAAAGAATTTTATTTATAAAACTTGAGCCTAAAACCGATGACGATATTATCCGTTGGATGAAATCGTTACCGCCCCGAACAGTCAACAAAACTGTGAACGAAATTGTTTTTGCCGAGAGCCGAGATCAGACGGCTCGGATTCCTTATAAAATTTCGTACACAAAAGAGGTTGAACCTCTTAGATGCCGACTTATTTTCAGAAGCAAAGCGGCATTGAACCTCTTATCGAAAATCCCCAAGGGCGAATACAAAGCAACATTGGTTAAAATAATCCGCCGCCACATTCAAGTAAACAAAACTCTGCCGCCGGCAACTTTTGAAGTTAACATTAAATATTTATCTATGGCGGTGGACTGCTTTGTAAAAGCCGTAAAAAGCAAAAGGTGGGAAAGCAAAGGCGTACCCCATAGGTTCGATAAACTTAATTCGTTTTATGAACTCGCATTTAAAGATTTTTCTAATACTGTTTTTGAATGCTACAAGTCTGTGAATAGAAATCACGGTGACTATAATCTGTATCACCTAAACTGCGAATACATTGTCAATAAAGCATTCGCCTCTGTGTTCGGAGAGATTTCTGTAACCGCCAATAAAGCTATGAACGAAAATTCGTAAGCGTCAAAAGTGATTGACACTACCTCTTCCAAAGAAACCCGCTCTTTAATTTATCTCAGCGACAATACTAACGGCATTTCAAATTTCAACGCATCAATCCTCGCCAAACGAGCTCAGAGTGATATTTTGAATCTGTGGATGAAAAATAGGACATAAATGTACCAGCTTAGGTTGCCAGTACAACCGGTTTTGAAATATGAAATCCGTCACATATCAGTTGTGCGTAAATATGCTTTTCAAAAGCCGCACCTATAGGTCCGGGATTACGGTGGTGTAGCGGCGGCATAGCATTATAGGTGTGAGTAAGGCAGTTTGCACCGCATTCTATTGCCTTAATTGCAGTTTCATAATCGCAATCGGTATGCCCAATAGAGACAACACATTCGGGTGACACCGCTTTAATAAATTCCATACTGCCCGAACACTCCGGGGAAATAGTAATCATTTTAACATTTTTAAAACGCTCGAAATCCTTTACCGATGGGTTTTTAATATACTTTTCATTCTGTGCACCTTTGTGTTTTGGTGAAATGTACGGTCCCTCAAAATGGAATCCCAAAATATTTGCACCCGCAAAATCGGTTTTGGCATTTGTCACTTTTTCGAGCACATCATATCCCATAATCATAGTAGTCGGAAAAAAGATGTTGTACCGTGTTCGGCGTAAAATTTGCACATCGGCTCAAAATCAGCGTCCATCGTGTCCATACCAATACAACCGTGTGTATGAACATCAATAAGTCCGGGAATAAGCCGTTTACCGCCTGCGTCAATATCTCCGTTATTTCGGTTACTTTCAACCGAAACTATTTTACCGCCGTTTATAACTACACTTTTCAATTCACCGCTTATTAAAGCGTTATAAATTATCATTTTTACACCTTATTTCTCGCTGTAGATTACCGTAATATCGGGGTGAAGTTGCAAAATAGAAGCAGGAATTTCGGGAGTAATTGGACCGTAAAACGCCTTTTCCAAAATATCCCGTTTTGCTTCTCCGCTTGCAATAAGCAGAATTTTCTTTGCCTGCATTATGGATACCATACCCATTGTTATCGCACGTTTCGGCACTTCATCTTGGTTTGAAAAAAAGCGGGAATTTGCTTTTATTGTACTTTCGTGAAGTTTAACCACGTGAGTACTTTTTACAAAGTATTTGTCGTGTTCGTTAAAGCCGATATGCCCGTCAAGCCCTATTCCCAAAAGTTGCAAATCAATGCCGCCGAGTTTTGCTATATGCTCGTCATAACGCCTACCCTCTTCCGCCAAATCAACCGCACAGCCATTTGGAACAAAGGTGTTATTTATATCGATATTTATATGCTCAAAGAAATTCTTGTTCATAAAGTAGCGGTAACTTTGGTCATTCTTACCGTCAAGTCCCACATATTCGTCCAGATTTACCGAGGTAACCTTACTAAAATCAACATCACCCTTATTGTACCATTCAATAAGTTATTTGTAAATGCCAAGCGGTGACGAACCCGTGGCAAGTCCCAAAACGCTGTTCGGCTTTAATATTACCTGTGCCGAAATAATATTTGCCGCCTGACGGCTTAATTTTTCATAAGTATCAACCGTAATAAATTTCATTTTTCTTTAGCCTTTTCAAATTCACGCAAAACTATACCGTTCATTTTATCCCAAACTTTTTCCATATCAAAAACCAATTTAAACTGGGTTCTGCATCTGTCAAGATTATGATTTTTACGAGTGGTTTTAAAGTATGTATCCCCCTCAAGATAATCGGTCAAAAAGCGCATACCGCACTCAAGGGTCATAAGTTTTGCACCTATCAGCAAGGAGAGTGCCTCTTTTCCGTCCATAGACTCACCGCAGGCTTTTATGAAGCCCTCGGTGTAACTTTTAAAGAGTTCTAAGGAGAAATTGACCTTGCTTAAATAGGGTTCGTCCTCCGCACCTGTTGTCGCACCGAATCGTATCGAATCGCCGTAATCGTAGGCTCTAAGTCCCGGCATTACGGTATCAAGGTCGATAACGCAAATTGTTTTCCCTGTATTTTTATCAAACAAACAGTTGTTTAATTTTGTGTCGTTATGGGTAACTCTTAGAGGAATTTCACCCTTTTTCAGCATATCGGTAAGAAGGGACATATCGCTTGTGTGAGCATTTACGAAGTCAATTTCCTTGCGAACAGACTTTGCTCTGCCGCAAATATCCGCACTAACCGCCTTTTTAAAGGTCTCATAACGCATAGGAGTATTATGAAAATTCGGAATTACCTCGTGAAGTTTTTCGGCGGGAAAATCTGCAAGCAGATTCTGAAAATTCCCGAAGGCGTAACCGCAGTTATAAAAATCCTCGGGGCTTTCGATTTTTTCATAGCAAACAGTATCCTCGATAAAGAGATAACTACGCCATTTTTCGCCGTTTTTGTCGGTATAATAATTTTTTCCATCAACGGTAGGAACAAGATTTAAGGTTTCCCTTAAAACATCGCCTCCGTGCTTTACTATTTTTTCCTTTAAAAATTCGGTTACATTTTCAATATTTTCAGTTAATGCATCGGTATCGGGAAAAATATTGCTGTTTATCTTTTGCAAGATATACCGTGTTACATTGTTACCGTTTTTACATTCCACCTTGAATGTGGAATTTATATGACCGTTGCCGTGGGGTAAGACAGAATAAAGCTCACCATCATATTTAAAACTTGATACAACTCGATTTATCTGTTCATTCATATAATTCCTCCGACAAAATTTAAATACTATTTTTTATCTATATGATAAAGATCTTTTCCGATATCAAGGTTATCAAGAGTGTATTCATTGTCGGCAATATCAACACGCTCTGTCCATCTTCCGGCAGTAAAATCGGGAATGGCTACAGGGGCACCGCCCAAAGCGATAGAGTCCTCACTCAAAACCGATATACTCATATATGTTGCCGCATCATATACATCAATAGGAGCATGTGCACCTGTTTTTACTGCGTTTATAAAGGCATAAACGGTAAGGTGGTCGATTCCGCCATGTGCATCGTTTTCGATTTTGCCGCTTTTCCACAGAGGATGGAGATACTCCTCTTCAAACTTCTCAGCATTACCCCACATAGGTTTCCAGTTAAACTCATTCTTTTGGTGTTCCTCGTTACCGTCAATGAAGATACTGTCGTTATCCTCCATATACATTCCCCTAGTTCCGTGAACTTCAAAGCGGCGGGAGTATCCTCTCGGCAGGCAGGTTTCAAGGGTAATGCAAACGGTCTGTCCACCGGCACAGGTAATAACAGTTGTTACCACATCGCCCTGTGAAAAATCCACCTTTGCAAGAGGATGGTCTTCGCCCTTTGTTTTTACAGTATACTCGTGCATACCCTTAGCACGGGAAGAAAATGACGAAAGGGTCAAAAACCTATTGCCGTTGTTAATATTGAGCAGTTTAGCAATGGGTCCTATTTCGTGGGTAGGATAGTTTTCACAGTTGCGGTAGATATAGTTTCTGAGTCGGTAATGACCGTTTTCAAGACCCTCAGTAACTTCCTTACGCAAATCGTGGCAATATGCACCGTTACAATGCATAATTTCACCAAACACACCCTGCCTTGCCATATTTAAAGCCATAAGTTCACGCTTACCGTAACAACAGTTTTCCATAAACATAAGTTCAGTACCTGTTTCTTCGTATGTATGAACTAATTTATAGCAGTCGTCTAAAGAATATGCTCCTCCTGCTTCAAGACCTACATATACGCCCGCTTTCATTGCGGCAACGGCAATCTCAACATGGGCTTCCCAGGAAACAGCAATATACACCGCATCAAGTCCCTCAAGTGACAATAATTCATTGTAGTCAGTTGTGACAAAAGGTTTTTTAGCACCTGATTCTGAAACTGCATCCGCCGCTTTTTCCGCACGGGCACTTATTACGTCGCAAACCGCAACAATGTCCACACCCTCGTCTTTCATGGGCATAAATACCCATTTCATCATATTGTAGCCGCGTCCGCCTAAACCGATTACACCGATTTTAACCCGGTCTTTCATAACATACTCCTTCGTAAAATAATGTTTTTCTTTAATTATAATTAACAAATTTTACTTTTCAACAGAATTCCCGAACAATGTTTAAAATTAAATAATTACTGTCTAAATTCAAACAAAAAGTTGATTTTTAGTATCAATATGATATAATTAAATCATAAAAATGGCGGTGGTAATATGATTTACGATAAAACTGATATATACCAATACAAACCCATCAACAGGTGCATTTGCATAAAATCAATATTTACCGGCATTGATGCTGATAGAGAAAAAGACTTCGTTTTTGACGGGGAATCCCACGATTTTTGGGAGGTTGTTTTCGTGTCAAACGGAGAAATCACCGCCACCGCCGACGAACGGATTTATAGTTTAAAGCAGGGTATGTTGCTGTTTCACAAACCAATGGAGTTTCATCGCCTTATAGCGGACGGTGAAAATTCTTCCCACCTGAAGATTATTTCATTCACGGCAGAGGGCAAACTTATGAAGCGTTTTGAAAAAAGATGCTTTAATCTGAACATTTCCGAACAGGACACATTTTCCGAAATTGCCGATTATTTCAGAATGGCATGTAATGCTTTTGAAGAGTCGCCCGAAAATTATGATTATCTTGCAAATATGGCGGCTACGCTGCTTGAAAGTTTCCTGTTAAGACTTAAAGAAAAGAGCGACTACACCCCAAAGCACAGTTCATATAATGAAGAAGTATATTATAGAATAGTGAAAACAATGAAGGATAACTGTTATAGGCAACTTACCGTAAGTGATATTGCAAATCTGCTTAATATGAGCGCCAGCAACATAAAAAGAGTTTTTGCGCTTTACTCGGACATAGGCATTGCAAAATATTTTTTAAATCTCCGTATACGCCGAGCAAAGGAGCTGCTTCAAGAAGGTCTTTCTCCCTATGAGGTTGCCGAAAAGCTCGGCTTTAAACCCAACTATTTCTACACGGTTTTTAAACGGGAGGTGGGAATTACCCCCAATAAATATGCAAAATCAAATTGATAAGCATAATCTAATTCTCTTATTACCGCCGTTAAATTGAATAGGCTATCCTTTTTGCAAGTTCGGATTTTTGCTTAGGATGGATGTTATTGCTTTAACGAATAAGGTAATGATAATAAACTAAATAAGACAACTCGTAACAAATATTCTAAAACCACAGGTTGAAAAATTTATTAGATTCAAAGGCCGAAATGCCGATAGGATTTTGGGCGAGTGCCATCGAAAATCCTATCGGCATTTCATCACGCTTCATAAACTGTCCTCCAAAAAATCATTGTAATTATATTTTGTCTCTTTTTTGAATTACTATACTGGGCGTACAGCATACATTAGGAGAATATAATACAAATAATAAATTAGAGCGTACAGGGGCGGTTCAAGTCTAAATGCTTTTGCTAAGGCGAAAGCAAAGAAGCGCCCCGATCATATTTGGTTGTTAATTTTATATAGTTGGAAAATTATAGATTGGTTAGGTGTTATTTATAAATAATATTTCCTTGACATTCAACATTACCTTCTATTATCTTGCACTCTACGCTGCCTCCGCAACTAACATCACCTTTGATATTATCACCGCAAGCAACATTATCTCCACAGTTTACAGCACCGTTTATATTACAGGCACAAGAAATACTATTTCCGCAATTAACGCCACCGCTAATCGAACCTCCGCAAGAAATATTACCATTAGCGTTTACATCGCCGTTTATATCTCCTTGACAAGAGACATTGTCTTTACATTCTCTTATATCGCCGTTAATTTGATTACATTCTATTTTGCCGTGACTTACAACATCTCCGTTAATACTCGCATCACAGCAAACATTTCCAAAGACCTCAACCTTAAAATATTGACGTGTAGTTTCATTGCAATCGTGAGGAAACCTGATGCTAATGCATTCATTAATATTGTCTGACTTATCTAAAATTTTTCTGCCTTTCGCAAAAACAACACGTAGCGTATTATCATCCGGCCAAGAGAATTGCGAAGAGCAATCTTCTTTATCTGTAACTTCATCTTTCAGCAAGTCTATTAAATGTACTGCTTGTTCATAGCCGATATTCAGTTTCCTTTGCAACAATGATGTAGAAACTGTACCGCTTTCTTTTATAATTTTCATTGCTTCAGAAAAAACAGCGTCTTTTTTAGTATCGTTAACTCCCTTAGTCACAGACATTCTCGGCTCATTACCAAACAATTCATCTATGCTTATCTCAAATATATCGGCAAGCTTTGGTATTAAGCTAATATCCGGGCAACACTGTGCCGACTCCCATTTAGATACAGACTGATTGGTTACACCTAATTTGCCGGCAAGTTCCTCTTGTGTCAAGCCTTGCTTTTTTCTATAAAAACAAATGGTATCATTCAACTTCAAATTATCCATAATTACACTCCTTTATATTTCTTGTAGCTACATTTACATTTTAAATGTTATGAGGTTGCAAATCAATAACGCATTTATTGGAATTTTCCAACTCCGAGTTGGATCGGATTTTAACATTATGCCGCCCATATGAAATGGACGGCTACTTGTATATTGAATATACCAAGTATTATCTTGCAGTATTAATTAACATACGGTGTCATTCCTATAGGTTTGACGCTTACCTTTATCGCTACTTTCTAATCGTTCTTTTAATGCGATAAATTCTGCATTATCCTTTAATCCTTCAAAACAATTTTCATTTAAGTTTAATAACAATTGCTCGCATAATGTTTTATCAGAGTTTGTTGATACATTTTGAGGATTCCAAGTCAGTTTACTGAAAAAAATAGAATTGTATTTTTGCTCTCCTAAATTAGAAGCGTCATCATAGTTTGCTGCGCATTTTTCCGACAGTAATAAATTTTTAACAACTAAATCATTTTCATTTTTTTGACAATAAAGCTTTGCTATCATTAAATAGTATACTGATAGTTGGTTGTTGTAGAAATTTTCACTTTCATCATCGTAAAGCATTGTTTTGTTGAGGTTAATTGCAGTATCAAGCATTTTAATTCGTTGGTCAACGCTTAATCCTTGCCGTAGTTCCTTATCACAAGCCATTAAATAAAGTATACTGGAACAAAAGTGAAGCATAAATCTCAGATTGTTTTGTTCTTGCTTTAAGCGTTCAGTTCCAGAATAAATATGGCTCAATAGCATTTCCTTACAAATTAGCATATTCGGCATATCTTCGGCGAGCTTAATAGCCGCTTCTTTTTTGTTCATTTTGGGATATTCATAGCAAAGTATTTGTATAGCACTATGCCTGATACCATCAACCGTACAATCTTCTAATATTCTTTCACATAAGGATATTGCTTCTTCTTTAAATTTGTGCTCTTTGCGATATTCTTGTTGTTCTTTTGTTGCACCGTAAGAAACTAATCCATAAGCAAGATTTAACATCCATTGAAAATTACGTGGATACAAATCAAGCACTTTACGCGACAACTCAATTTTTTCTAAAATTTTCCCTTTGCGTCCAAGTTCGTGATACTCTTTTTCGTATCTTCTTAATTCAGCTTCATTTTCACTTGCTTTTAAATCAAGCAACTCATCCGTACTTACACCAAAAAAGTTTGCCAATTTAGGCAATAGTGTTATGTCCGGCAGAGCCAAACCGTTCTCCCATTTGCTAACTGCTTGATAGGAGATATTAAGGTAATCCGCTAACTTTTCTTGGGTTACATCCTGAGATTTACGCAGTTCCTTTATTTTTTCGCCAATCTTTAACATAGCATTCACTCCAAATATTTATTCAAAAGCGCTTTCTGATTATAGTATAAATCATAGCAGTTCAAATGTGTATAACATAACCGTTTACCTGTATGCAACCACAGGTTGAGCCGGTGTGTTCTATAAATGCCGTTCACCAAAGCAAACGGCATATTATAATTTAATTTACTTATTCTTTACACAAGTATATCTTTTAGCATCAAATTTGACTGTTATATCAACAACAGTAAAACCATGCTTTTTATAAAATCCAATAGCATCGTCATCGGTTTCAGCGATGATTTTACTGACCGCAAATTTACTGAAAATGTAATCTATAAGCATACTGCCGATACCTTTTCCCTGATATTCGGGTTTTACGGCAATATCCAGTATTTCGGCGGTTTGCTCTTTTATTTTAAATACAATAATCCCTTTGTTTTCACCGTTATCCGTATAGGCGTATGCCTTTACTTTGTCGTCTGCTTGATACTTTTCCGCACGGCTTAGCAACCGCTCGGGAGTTGGGTTAAATACGCTTGGAGCGAGTAAAGAATAAACGCTTTTGTTGCACAAGGATTCTTTTACATCTATAATATTCATTTAATCTTTATCCTTTTCAAGGCCCTATTACAAAACATAACTTACAAAAGAACCGGCAATAGTATTATCCGGCATTTTGACAGGGCTGATTGCAAATTTGTTTTTCAACCATAGACGATGTGATGGAATATTTCTGATATCGCAGTAAGCACGGACTTGATAGACTTTTTCTTCTTTTGCTATTCCGATAATCTTTTCTATCATTCTTGAGCCGATACCTTGTGAACGCAAATTGATATTTAAAACTTCAATTACATTAATAAATATTTCGCTTTGCTCTATCGGTGCCGGAATATCTCTTTTGAATGCCCATAGAAAACCTATCATATTGTTATCAGTTTCGGCAATTATGAAATAACCGTTTTCACCAATAACATTCTTGGTATATGGATATGTTGTGATAAGTTGTTGCTTTTCTTTTTCAGTTCCAATTCGTATATTTACCATTTTTAAAATACTCCTTAATATCTACTACAAACTGATTTCCGCAGCGGGCAAGCTCGCCGAGGACACGGTCGATACCTTGTTCGGTTTTATAATCATTACTTTTGAAAGACCAAATTCAAATTCAATCCTCACTATATTCATGCGGTTTTGCTTTATAATCTTTGGTGTGATATTTTTCGTATTTACTGCTTTTCGCATTTTCAAGTTCGGTATCATCACTGTAATCTATCGGTTCGGTACAAATAGCATCATTTAATATCTTCTCTAAATGTTCATATTCTGAAAACTTATCCAAAGAAGCCATCACCAAAGCATCTCTAAAATATCCTGAACTTTGCGCAATCAACTCTTGGTCGAAATAATATCCATAATGCTCGACAAAGAAAGTCATTAGCATAACAACAATTCTTGTGTTGCCTTCCCTGAACGGATGTATCTGCCAAAGTTTGGAAAAATGACGAGCTATGAGCTTTACAAATTCGTCCTTACTTAAATCCTGCCATTTTATTTTGTTAATTTCTTTCCAAGCGTTATTTAATTCCTTTTCAACACTATCGCAATTAGTATACCAAACACTCTTGCCTGCAAGAATATCTTCATGTTTTTGAATATTTATTACTCTAAACTTTCCTGCCCATTCATAAACATCTTCAAATAGTTTCTTGTGTATGAAAGCAATACCATCGGTTGTAAAGTCTGAAAAATCCGATTGATACATAAGCATCATCTTTGCTCGAGATAATTCAGCTTCTGCTAAATCAAGTTCTTCATCATCAGTAATATTTAAAATATTTTTTAATACATTGCTGTTATCGTATAAATATATATCATATTTAGACATTTGGCACCTTCTTATGTGCATTAACAAGTAATTCTATCATTTGAGAATCCGAAATATTACCCTGCGCCCATTTTTCTGATAGCTCTTTAGCATATGTTGAAATAGGTGCCCCCTCAATGCTATTTATTGCGTCGGCAATTTTAACAGCTCTTTTTCGCTTTTGAATTTCCACAGGTGACATATTATCCCTCCTCATTATTACTTTATTATATTATACCTTTTAGGTAATGTTAAGTCAATATTGCTTAATTGGAATTTTTGAAAACTATTTCACGCGATTTGACTGATAACAATTAGTATCGTTGCATCACTATAACATACTTAAAGATTTTTTATGAATTTTTAACCCACTTTTAAAAAATAATTAAATTTGTAGGTTAATTTTGTTTTTGCATATTCAGTTGTCGTAAAATGGTGAAAACCCGCATAAACAGCGGGTTTTCGGGGTGTTTTATATTGAATTTTCACGGCAGATTTCAGACCCAATCTGTAGTATTAACTAACCCGCCGTGACCTGCGTCAATAATTATTGTCTGCCGTTCGGTTACCGTACCGCCGACTGTGATATATTCATATCCCTTTGCTACCGCGGTGCTGAGTATTGCGAGGCACAAAACAACCGCTAAAATCACCGCAATTTTTCTTTTTAAAATCACATTATCACTCCAGTCGCTTCTGTTTTAAAAATATGATTTTTGAAGGACGGATAGAACATATATGAATTTTATAATGCGGCGGATATATTGCTTAAAGCTGATTCTATTATAAGAAAATTGCAAACATTACGGGTATTGTAATAATTGAAATCAAATGAGAGATTAGTGCCATTGAGGCCCCGGGAGTGGTGTCTCCTCCGTAGGCGGCGGGGAATACCACCGTGTTAAGACCCAGCGGCATAGCGGTGGCGCAAAGTGCCGCGCGTATAATTGCGTTATCGGTTTTAAGCGCCAATAAAACGAGCATAAACAGAGAGGGGAGGATTATAAGCCGGATAAGCGAGGCCAGGTATACCTTTTTGTCGCTCGCCAGCTTTTTAAGACTGTAGCCGCCTATAACAAAGCCGGTAAGCAGCATTGCGAGGGGTGACATACAGGCTCCCGCCGAGGAAATCGCAGAGGTTATGAATTTAGGTAACGGAACCGAACAGAGCCCGCAAACGGCTCCGAGAATTAAGGAAATGAAAATCGGGTTTACAAAGGTTTTAAGGCTCACTTTTCCGCCCTTATCGCTCGGTATAAGGGAGGCTGTGCCTATAGAATAGACATAAAGGTTAAGGGGAAGGGTGAAAATCATATAATCAAAGAGGATTTTCTCACCGAAGACGCCGAGCACTACCGCATTGCCCATAAAGCTGAAATTCGCCACCGCGAAGGAATATGTATATATTTTGCGAAGATAGCCGTCCTTAGCAAAGAGCTTTGCCAAAAAAACACCGATAACAAGTGACACTGCCATTACAGCCGTTCCGTACAGTATGTAAACCGATTTCTGTTTAAAATTTTCCACCGTGCAGTACTTATAAAATACCGAGAAAACAAGGCAGGGTACAAAAAGATAGGTTTCAAGCTTGGAAAGCACCGTGGAGCTATCTTTAGGTAAGAGACCTTTTTTGTTTAACATAAAGCCCAGCGCCATGAATATAAACAGCACCAGCATTTGATTGAGTGTTGCCGAAAAAACCTGCATAAAAAACATCCTTATTATTATTTTGTTTGATTATAGCACAACACAGATAAGCTTTTCAAGCACATCTATAAAGGTTTTTTAATTTCTTTTCAAAATTCCGGTTGATTATGAAAGAAAATTATAATATAATAGATATAATAATGTCAGGCGTGACGGGTTCGACTCTCGTCAGCCTAAGGGCGGTGAAGCGTATGGGTATGAAAAAATGGAAGGTCGCGGATTTTGATAAGGCTCTTGCCAAGGAGCTGGCGGAAGAGTGCGATGTTGACCCGATAATTGCGCTTATCGCCTCGGCAAGGGGATATACCGACCCCGCCGCCCTTGAGGAGTTTTTATCTGATGAGCCGTATTTTGAAGACCCGAGAAACCTTGCCGATATTGAAAAAGCGGCAGAGATAATAAACTCTGAAATTGAAAAGGGCAATAAAATCGCGGTTTTCGGGGATTATGACTGCGACGGCGTAACCGCCACCGCAATTATGTACAGCTATCTTTCGGGCAGGGGAGCGGACTGTATTTACTATATACCCGACCGCTTTGACGAGGGCTACGGTATGAACTGCGAAGCCGTTAAAAAGCTCAAGGACGGGGGCGTTAGCCTTTTAATTACGGTGGATAACGGCATTGCCTGCCATAATGAAATAAAGCTTGCAAGGGATCTTGGGATTTCGGTCGTGGTGACCGACCACCATTTACCGCCCGATACCCTGCCGGATGCCGACGCGGTGGTTGACCCGCACAGAGCCGATTGCCCCTCGGAATTCAAGGAAATATGCGGAGCAGAGGTTGCCTTTAAGCTTATATGCGTTATGGAGGACAAGGAGCCCGAGGAGCTTTTGCCCTATTTCGCCGACCTTTTAAGCGTGGCGGTCTCGGCTGATGTTATGCCCTTGACCCTCGAAAACCGCGCTATTGTAAAATACGGGGTAGAGAAGCTTAAAACCGCACCCGCGACGGGACTTTCGGCTATTCTTAATGTTGCGGGAATTTCCTCTGATTCGGTAAACGCGGGGAAAATCGCCTTCGGAATTGCGCCGAGGATTAACGCCGCAGGCAGAATGGGGAGCGCAAAGCGGGCGGTGGAACTGCTCCTTTGCGACAATATGCTCAAAGCACTGGGCATTGCGGGGGAAATTGACAACGCAAATGCCGAACGCCAGCGCATAGAAAAGGAAATTTTCGCGCAGGCTGTGGAAATAATTGAGGAAAAGGGCTATAAATACGACCGCGTTATCGTTGTGGAGGGTGAAAACTGGCATAACGGCGTGGTGGGAATTGTCGCTTCAAGAATAACCGAGCGGTACGGCTGTCCCTCTGTTGTAATCTCTAAAAACGGGGAAAGTGCGAGTGGCTCGGGAAGGAGCATAGAGGGCTTTTCGCTTTATAATGCTATAAAATATGCCTCGGACACTCTAATTAAATTCGGCGGTCACGAGCTTGCGGCGGGTGTAAGCCTTAAAACGGAGAATATAGAGAAGTTCAGACAAAAAATCAATGAATACGCGGCTGGGCAGGAATATGTGCCGCCTGTGCTAAAGCTTGACTGCAGACTTAATCCCTCGGCATTAAGCCTTGACTTAGCGGAGGCTTTAAAGGAATTGGAGCCCTTCGGCCACGGCAACCCGGCCCCGCTTTTCGGGGTATACGGTGTAACCCTTTCCCGCATTACACCTATTGGCGGAGGTAAGCATCTAAGGCTCCTGTTTTCAAAGGGAAATAATTCCTTTCAGGCTCTCCTTTTCGGGATGACAAGGGAGCGTTTCTGCTTTGGCGAGGGGGATATTTTAGACGCCGCAGTAACGGTCGATACCAACCTTTATAACGGCGAGATGAATCTTTCCGTTCAGATAAAGGCGCTTAGAATGAGCGGTACGGACGATGAGCGGCTGTTCAGGGAAATTGACGGTCTTAACAGCTATATGGCGGGCAAAGAATTTGATGTTAATCTTCTGCTCCCGTCAAGAGCGGAAACGGGAATAATATATAAATACATAACTGCGGCACCTGCAACGGAGGAAAGAATCAAATATGTCCACCTAAACACCGTAGGCTACGCTAAAACCGCAATATCCCTTATGACGCTTACGGAATTAGGGCTTATCATTAAGGATGGCTCGGGAATTTACAAAAGCACAGGAACACATACCAAAACCGAGCTTACAAACTCGGCGGTTTACAAAGGCTTACTTGAAAGGAGGGAAACGGTATGAAGCCCGAACAGGAAAGAGATTATCAAAAATTATACAAGCAAATGCAGGATTTCGGGGGCAGCTTTAACTATGATTTGGTAAGGCGCGCCTTTGAGTTTTGCGTCTTAAAGCATGAGGGGCAGAAGCGCTGTACAAACGAGGATTACTATATCCACCCCTTTAATGTGGCGCTTATTATCGTTACTCTCGGAATGGACAGCGAATCTATTGCCGCGGCACTTCTGCACGATGTTGTAGAGGATACCGACACAACGGTTGAGGACATAAGGCGCGGCTTCGGGGACGATGTGGCTCTGCTTGTGGACGGGGTCACAAAGATAGGAAGACTTAATTTCACCACCAAGGAGCAGCAGCAGGCGGAAAGCCTTAGAAAAATGCTCATAGCGATGGGTCAGGATATACGGGTTATTATTATTAAGCTGGCGGACAGACTGCACAATATGCGCACGATTGACGCTATGCCTGAGCAAAAACAGCGTGACAAATCTCTTGAAACGCTGGAAATTTACGCCCCGATTGCCCACCGCTTAGGTATTCGCCCCGTAAAAGAGGAGCTTGAAGACCTTGCTATCAAGCACCTTGACCCGGTGGCTTATAAGGAAATTGAAAATTTACTGTCCCATCGCAAACAGCACCGCGAGCAGATTTTAAAGGAAATTAAAACCAAAATAGAGGAACGCCTAAAAGAGGCTATGCCGGGCGTAGAAACGGCGTTTCAGAGCAGAGTTAAGTCAATTCACGGAATATACCGCAAAATGTATGTTCAGGGCAAGGATTTTGATGAGATTTACGATATTTACGCCATTAGAATCATAACCGATACGGTGGCGAACTGCTACAACATTCTCGGTATTATGCACGATATGTTCAGACCTATTCCGAATAGGTTTAAGGACTATATTTCAACCCCCAAGCCTAATATGTACCAGTCGCTTCATACCACGGTTATAAGCCGCGCGGGAATACCCTTTGAAATACAGATCCGCACCTTTGAAATGCACCATACCGCCGAGTTCGGTATCGCCGCCCATTGGAAATACAAAGAGGGAATAACCGATAACGACAAAAAAATGGAGGACAGGCTCGCCTGGATTAGGCAGATTCTTGATTCTCAGGCGGCGTCAACCGATGCTTCCGACCTTGTTAGGAGTATTAAGGTAGACCTGTCGCAGGAGGATGTTTTCGCGGTTACCCCGAGGGGCGATGTTATAAATCTGCCTGTAGGGGCTACGGTTGTGGATTTTGCCTTTGCTATTCACTCGGCTGTAGGCACGAGAATGGTGGGCGCAAAGGTGGACGGCAAGATTGTGCCTATTAACCATCAGGTTAAAACAGGCGAGGTTATTGAGATTTTAACCACCAATCAGGCGGGCCACGGACCCAGCCGCGACTGGCTTAATATCGCGGTTACCTCTCAGGCGAAGTCAAAGATCCGTTCATGGTTTAAAAAGGAAAAGCGTACCGAGAATATTGCCGCGGGCAAGCTTGAAATTGAAAAGGAATTCCGCCGCGCGGGTATAGATATGCCCGAAGAGGAGTATGCCGAGTTTGTTGACGAGATAGCTAAAAGGCAGAAATTCACAAACGCAGAGGAGTTTTATGCCGCTATCGGCTACGGCGGGGTACTGCTTTCAAAAATAATGCCACGCATAAAAGAGGAATATAACAAAAAGCACGCGGCGGCAATGCCGGTTGAAATCACGGCAATACCCGAAAGGAAATCGACAAAATCCTCCGACGGCGTTATTGTTGACGGCATTGACAACTGCCTTATCAAGCTTTCAAAATGCTGTACTCCTTTGCCGGGGGACGATATAATAGGCTTTATCACAAGGGGTCACGGGGTTTCCATTCACAAGCGGGATTGCCCGAATGTACCTGTTAATATCGCCGATTCTCCCGAGCCCGAGCGTTGGATTCCCGCCCATTGGGACGGCACAAAAACCGATTCCTTTATATCGACCCTTCAAATCGCGGCTATCGACCGTGACGGAATTTTGCTTGATGTTATGAACGCGGTTTACAATATGCGGGTTACCGCCCACAGCGTTACCGCCCGGCCTACAAAGAGCGGCAACTGTATTGTGGTGCTTACAATCTCGGTGGAGAGTGTGGAGCACTTAAAGAGCATTATTTCACGCCTTGAAAAGCTAAAGGGCGTGTTCAGTATTGAAAGGATAAATCAGTAATGAAGGCTGTAATTCAAAGGGTGGAGAGCGCGGCTGTTAAGGTGGACGGGAAGATTGTAGGCTCTTGCGGCGGGGGATATGTGATTCTTTTCGGAGCCGCCCAATGTGATACCGAGTATGAAGCCGAGCTGCTTGCGAGGAAAACGGTTAATCTCCGCGTTTTTTGTGATGAAAATGATAAAATGAATAAGTCTTTGCTTGATGTAGACGGCGAGATTTTAGCCGTTTCCCAGTTCACCCTTTGCGCCGATGTTAAAAAGGGCAACCGCCCCTCGTTTATCGGCGCGTTAGAGCCGCAAAGGGCTGAACAGCTTTATGATTATTATTGCGAAAAGCTTAAAGAGCTTGGCGTAAAGCGGGTTGAAAAGGGGATTTTCGGCGCGGATATGAAGGTTGAGCTTATAAACGACGGGCCTGTGACTATACTTTTTGACACGGATATATGGAGCAAAAAATGAAAATCAAAACCTTGCATTTAGGACTTATAAAAACAAACTGCTACCTGCTTTCGACCGAAAGGGCGGCGGTTGTAATAGACCCTGGCTTTGTAAGACCGGGAACGCTTGATTTTTTTAACGCAAACGCCGATAAAGAAAGGCTTATTCTTCTTACCCACGCCCATTTTGACCATATCGGCGGGGCGGAGGCTTTGCGCGAAAAAACCGGCGTCAAAATAGGAATAGGTGAGGGAGACGCGGAGGGACTTTCCGATACCGCGCTTAACCTATCCGATATGTTCCACGCGCATATATCGCCCTTTAAGCCTGATTTTACCTATAAAAACGGCGATATAATAACAGTAGGGGATATTGAACTTAAGGTTATAAGTACGCCGGGGCATACCGTAGGCGGTGTTTCCTATCTTACGGGGGACTGCCTTTTTTCCGGTGATACATTGTTTGAAAATTCCATAGGCCGTACAGATTTTCCCGGCGGCGACTTAAAGGTGCTTCAGCGCTCGGTAAAAAAGCTTATGGCTCTTCCGCCCCTAACTAAGGTTTATCCCGGTCACGGCTATTCCACGACTATTGCGAGAGAAAAAGAAAACAATATGTTTGTACGGTGAGAAAATGAAGCTTTGCCTTATAAATCATTCATATAAATATGAGCTTGAAAAGCTTATAAGAATTTTTTTGCCCTTTGAAAAGATTGAGTTTTGCGAACGGGAAGAAAGGGAGGATCGCGCTTCAATAACCTCGCTTTTAAAGGGTGAAAAAGAAACTCGGCTTTCGGCTGAGCTTTTAATCGATAAAAAAAGCTTTAAATTTTCCGAAACCCTTTCAAACGAAAACACAGACTATGATAATGAATGCGAACGGCTTTTGGCGGTAGCTCTTTATAACTGCTTTGTTGCCGCCTCGGGCTATATCCCCGAGTGGGGAATACTTACGGGGGTTCGTCCTGCAAAGCTTTTCTCCCGCCTGTCTGCCGCTAACGGCAGGGCTTCGGCGGAGGAATGGTTTAAAAAGGGGCTTATGGTAAGCGATAACAAAATTTCCCTTTGCAGGGAGACGGTGGAAAGCGAGAACAGAATTACCGCCCTTTCCTCTCCCGATTCCTACAGTCTTTATATTTCCGTACCCTTTTGCCCTACAAGGTGCGCCTATTGCTCCTTTGTATCCCACTCGATAGAGCAGGCAAAGGGCTTGATACCCGACTATATAAGGCTTTTAAAGGAGGAATTAAGGCTTACCGCCGAAATTGCAAAAAAGCTTAATTTAAGACTTGAAACGGTATATATCGGCGGGGGGACTCCCACCGCTCTTACCGCAGACCAAATAGGCGAAATTATGACGGCGGTTAAAGCCTGTTTTGACCTGTCCCGCTTGCGGGAATACACGGTTGAGGCGGGCAGACCCGATACCGTGACAAGGGAAAAGCTCGATACAATAAAGAGTCTCGGGGCGACCAGAATCAGCATAAATCCCCAGACTATGAACGATGAGGTGCTTAAGAATATAGGCAGACGCCACACAGCCGAGGAGACCGAAAAGGCATTTTTGCTTGCGAGGGAATGCGGATTTGACAATATTAATACCGATTTAATTGCGGGACTTCACGGTGATACATTTGAAAGCTTTAAAGAGACTGTCAGTCGGGTGTTGGCGCTTGAGCCTGAAAGCGTGACGGTTCATTCACTTTCTATGAAACGATCCTCTACCCTTAATGTAAACGGACTGTTCCCCGAGGCTAAAATGGGCGAGGAAGCGGCAAAAATGGTGAACTTTGCCCGGGAAACCCTCACGGAAAAGGGGATTTTTCCGTGTTATATGTATAGGCAGAGCAAGACCGTGGGTAATCTTGAAAATGTAGGCTATGCTAAAAGGGGCAGGGAGTGCCTTTACAATGTTTACACAATGGACGAAACCCATACGGTTTTAGCCTGCGGCGCGTCGGCGGTTACTAAGCTCAGAGAGCCGAACGGGCCGTATATTGAAAGAATATTTAACTATAAATACCCGTATGAATATATAAGCCGCTTTAATGAGCTGGCGGTGAGAAAGGACGGTGTTTTAAGGTTTTATGAAAAATACCCTGCAAACAATAAATGATTTGGCGCTTAATAATCCGAAGGAGCTGGTGTCCCGTGCCGAAGGGCATTACGAAGGCGAGCTTGCCGAAATTGCCGCTAGAATAGCCGATGACGACGATATAAAGATCGTGGCGTTAGCGGGCCCCTCGGCGTCGGGAAAAACCACAACGGCGCATATACTTTGCGAAAAGCTGAGAAGCCTGGGGGAAGAAATCGAGATAATATCTCTTGACGATTTTTATTTACCTGTGGATAAGCTTCCCGTATCAGAAGACGGCACTAAAGACATTGAATCGGTAAACGCGCTTGATATTAAGCTTTTGAACAAATGCTTTAGCGAGATTATAGAAACCGGTAGGACGGTACTGCCAAAATTTAACTTTTCCGAAAAAAAGCGTATTTTAGAGGCGCGCAGTATCGATGTTTCGAGAAAAGGGATAGCGATAGTAGAAGGGCTTCACGCGCTGAATCCGCTTATAACCGATTTAGTGCCGCGAAAGAATATATTTAAGGCGTATATCAGCGTAAACCGCGGCATTGAAAACGGGGACGGCAGTAAGCTTTTGTCAAGCAAGCAAATAAGGCTTATAAGGCGGGTGCTCCGCGACCGAACCTTCAGAGGAACTCCCGTGAGTGAGACCCTCTCCCTTTGGAAGGGGGTTGTTGAGGGGGAGGAAAAGTATCTTTACTGCTTCAAGGATAGCGCCGACGCGCAGATTAAAACCCTGCATATATATGAGCCCTGCCTTTACAGAAACGAGTTTTTAAAGCTCACGGACGAGGTAAAAGAGGGCACACCCTTTAAAGACTATTTTTTAAAAACGGCTAAGGCTATCGAACAATTTGTCCCGATCGATATATCGCTTTTGCCCCCCGATTCCCTTATTACGGAATTTGTGGGAAACGGTAAATATCAGCTTTAGGCATACTTGAAATGTTCATAAAAATATGATAGAATAAGAAAAAACGGAGGTTTTAACAATGGATTTTTTTGACGATATGCTAAATAAGGCTAAAGACGCGATTGATGTTGCCTCTAAGAAGACGGGCGAGGTTGTGAACACTCAAAAGCAGAAATTCGATGTAGCTTCTCTCGAAAGCAAAAGAGCAAAGGATTTTGCGGTTTTGGGCGAGATTTATTACAATAAAATCAAGGACGGAGAGGCTGCAGACGAAAACATAAGCGAGCTTGTGCTGTCCATAAAGGAAAAAAGCGAGAAGATCGATATGCTTAAGGCGGAGATTAACAACGCGAAAAATAAACGCATCTGCCCTAAGTGCGGGGCGTCAATCGACCAAATCTCAAATTATTGCAGCGCCTGCGGCGAAAAGCTTTTTTACGACAGCGAAGAGGACAAGACAGAGGAATAACGGGCGGTTTTCCGCCCTTTATTTTTGCTGAGATTAACGGAGAAAATATATGGAAAAAAATAAAAAAATCGGCATAATCGTTGCCGACGCAGACGAGTTTGCGCCCCTTGAGGAAAATATCAAAAAAGGCGAATATACCGAGAGGACTTTTTTAAAAAGAAAAATATTGGAATTTAAAAAAGGGAACGCGGACATTTGCGCTATGCTTTGCGGAATCGGCAAGGTGAACGCGGCGTCGGGTACCGCCCATTTGATTGATACAGGCTGTGAAATTATACTTAACTACGGGCTTTCGGGCGGAATAAGCGGCATAAGGCGGGGCGAAATTTGCCTTTGCAATAGGTTTTTGGAACACGATTTTAACCTTACGACAATCGGCTATAAGCCCTGCGAAAAGCCGGGTCAGGAAAGCTTTGTTTATAATTCGGACAAGCGCCTTGGCGGTGTTGTAAAATCCCTTTTGCCCGGTATTAAAGAGGGTCTTGCCGCTACAGGCGACTGCTTTGTCTGCGATGAAAAACTTCGCGGCTTTTTAAAGGAAGATTTCGGCGCTATGTGCTGTGATATGGAGACAGCAGCAATAGCCTATGTATGCGAGTATGCGGGCGTACCCTTTGCCGCGGTGCGCAGGGTCTCCGATGACGCGGGGGAATCGGCGCTTGAAAGCTACCGTGAAATGAATACTTCGGGGGAGACGGTTTTATCCGATTTTATACTCGAGTGCGCCGAAAAGGCGGCAAATGAGCTGTGATATGAAAAACGGAGAAAAGGGCTTTCAGCGGGGCGCCTTTCTGCTTTTGTGCTCGGCGGTTGTTGTAAAGCTTATAGGCGCGCTTTTTAAAATTCCGCTTTCAAGTAAATACTGCTTGGGCGATTTGGGCTTTGGATATTTTTCCTCCGCCTACGATTTGTTTACGCCTTTTTACGCCCTTGCTATGGCGGGGCTCCCTGTCGCAGTCTCAAAAACGGTTTCGGAACACTTAGCAAAGGGCAGATACGGCGATGTAAGGCAGACGCTTAAGGTGAGCCGCAGAGTATATCTCGCGGCGGGGCTTATCTGCTTTTTGTGCCTTGGGGTGTTTATTTATCCCTTTTCAAGGCTCACCGATTCTACGGGAGCGGGAATTTACTCCCTTTTAGCAATGACCCCGTCGGTTATTTTTTGCTGTCTTATGTCCTCTTACCGTGGGTATTATCAGGGGCTTAACAATATGCTCCCGACGGCGGTTTCCGAGCTTTTAGAGGCGCTTTGCAAGCTTGTATTGGGCTTTGGCTTCGGGCTTTTAACAGTTAAAATAACCGGCAATGTTGCTTTCGGCGCGGCGGCGGCGATTTTCGGAATTACGGTGGGTACGGCGGTATCAACCCTTTATTTAAAGCTTTATCACAAATTCAAGGGGGACGGTATTTCTCCCGATGAATTGTCGGGCAGTCCGATTAGGGGCAGTAGCAGTTCTGCCGCAAAAGCCCTGGTTTTGATTGCCGTTCCGGTAGCCCTCGCCTCCCTTGCGGGGAATATCACCCTTATCATTGACGCGCTTACCGTAAGGCGGCAGTTAGGCGGGCTTGACGAAGGCTCCTTTAATATTATAAGGGAAATGTACGCCTTTTCGGTAGCCGACTACAATAAAACTGCGGCGGCTCCGATAACAAACGGCGAGCTTTCTGCTCTGCTTTACGGCATAAGGGGAAAGGCGTACACGCTTTTTAATCTGGTTCCAACCCTTACTGCCGTTATCGGAGTAAGCGCTGTTCCTGTAATTGCGGGACTTAATGCCGAAAAGGATTATAAGGCTTTAAACCGCAATTTAAACTCCGCCTTAAAGCTTGCCTCCCTTATTTCTTTCCCGGCGGGAGTGGGGCTTTTTGTCGCTTCCGACAGGATAATGGAGCTTTTGTACGACAGCGTCGCCTCGGTCGAAATAGGTGCGCCTATGTTGGAACTGTTCGGTGCTTCGGCGGTTTTCGCGGGTATAGCTATTCCCTTAACGGGGATTTTGCAGGGCATAGGAAAACAAAAATCGGCGCTTATAAATATCGCGGCAGGCGCGGCGGTTAAGCTTATAATAGGGCTGCTCACCGTAGCTGTTCCCGAAATTAATGTTAAGGGGGCGGCTTTCGGCACGCTTGCCTGCTATGCTGTGATATTTATTTTGCATATTGCCGTTTTGCTTAAATGTAAAGGAATTTCGCTGAATGTTAAAGCCGTGTTTTTAAAACCCCTTGTTGCCGCATTGCTTTGCGGACTTGTCGCGGGGGCGGTTTTATATATCGGAGACTCGTTTTTTATCACGGTTTCGGCAATTTTCGCCGCGGCGGCGGTATATATAATTTTCCTTATTTTGGCAAATACTGTTGATGAAAGCGATTTTAATTCTCTTCCTAAGGCGGAAAAAATCATAAATTTTTGTAAAAAACATAGAATTATACGCTGATTTTCCGCTTTAAAAAAGTGTTTTTTATGTTTTTTTACAGAAAATTTAAAATATATACGAAAATAGATTGATTTTTTCTTAAAAGTATGGTAAAAATATATAGTACAGGCTTAAGTCTGTATATTTAATCTTTCTAACGGAGTTATTCGTTGAAAAAAATAATTTTGGAGGTTTTTAAAATGAACAAAACAGAGTTAGTAGCAGCTATGGCTGATAAGGCCGGTCTTTCTAAGAAGGACGCAGAAAAGGCTCTCGTTGCTTTTCTTGACACCGTTACAGACGAGTTAAAGAAGGGCGAGAAGGTTCAGCTCGTAGGCTTCGGTACCTTTGAGGTTCGTGAGCGCGGGGAAAGAACAGGTATCAACCCCCAGACTAAGCAGACCATTAAGATTGCCGCTTCCAAGAATCCGGTATTCAAGGCAGGAAAGGCTCTTAAGGATACAGTTTCCAAATAATTTACTTAAATTCGTGAGCCGTCCGTAAGGGCGGCTCTATCTTTAGGAGAAGAAAATGCGACTTGATAAATATTTAAAGGTTTCGAGAATAATTAAAAGGCGTACGGTCGCGAACGAGGCGTGCGACGCGGGCAGAGTTACGGTAAACGGCAAGCAGGCGCGGGCTTCCTATGATGTCAAGGTGGGGGATATTATCGAAATATCCTTCGGCGCCAGAGATTTTAAAGCGGAGGTCACCTCGGTGGCGGAGACCGTCAAAAAGGACGACGCGGCGGGACTTTATAAAGTTATTTCTTAAAAGATACAGCGTAATAAAACACCTTTCTTTTAAATATATTTAATTAGAGGTGTTGGCTGTGGAAGAAAATGTGCGCTTAAATCATAATATAATAGTTGAGGACCGCAAAAAAATGACCCTTACGGGGGTAAAGGATGTTCTTTCCTTTGACGAGGAGACCGTGGTGCTTGATACCTCCCTCGGAAGGCTTACAGTAAAGGGCTCGGGATTGCATATAGTAAATTTCGATACCAAAAGCGGCGACCTTTCGGCAGAGGGGCGACTTTACGCCCTTGTATACACCTCGGAGGAGAAAAGCGGCGGTGTATTTTCCCGTATTTTCAGGTGAGCTATGTGGGAAATAGATAACCTTTCTCAACTGCTCGGCTTTTTATATTCCGCCGCCTTGGGCGGCATTTACTGTATTGTTTACGATTTTCTGCGTGTGTTAAGAAAAGAAATTAAATTCGGTACAGCCGCGGTTTTTGTTTCGGATATTTTATATTCCCTTTTTTGCGCCGTCATCTGCTTTTGCTTTTTGCTTTCGGTAACGGGAGGTCAGCCCCGCGCCTTTGTTTTTGCCGGAGCGGCAGCCGGCTTTGCGGCAACAAGGCTTACGGTTTCACGCATTTTGTTTTTTGTACTTTCCAAAGCGTTAAGGGCAATACAGCTTATTTTTAAACAGATTTTGGCGCTTTTAAGCCGATTTTTCACCGTGATTACAGCGCAAACGGAGCTTTTGAGCAAAAAAGTTAAAAAAATATGCGGTTTAACCTTAAATACTTTAAAAAAACACTTGAAAAAGAAGTAGTATTTGTTGTATACTAAAACCTAATAAAGGATTAGTCTGCGAAGACGCATTTTTATGGAGCGCCGAGTTATGAAAAAGAAAAACAGAAAGAACAAAAGCGTTTTACTGCGGGTCTTGATTTTGGGCGTCTGCATTTATATGATAGCCACCCTTTCAGGACTTTGGAGTACCCTTAATCAGAGCCGTAAGGAGCTTGAAACCCTAAAGGCGGAGTACGCCGAGGAGCAAAACGATATCGAAGAGCTTCGCGCAATGCTGGAGGACGGCTCGCAGTCACAAATTATCGAAAAAGCGGCAAGAGAAAGACTGGGCTACATCTATCCTGACGAGCAGGTTTTTATAGATATTTCAGGCAATTAATTTTTGAGGAGGACACAAAGCTTATATGGAGCTTACTGTTGGACAGATCGTTGAGGGAAAAATCACCGGTATCACAAATTTCGGAGTCTTTGCGGACATAGGCGACGGTAAATCGGGAATGGTACATATTTCTGAGGTGGCGCGCACCTATGTAAACGACATTAATGAATTTGTTAAAATCGGCGACGTCGTTAAAATGAAGGTGCTTAATATCGGGGAGGACGGTAAAATAAGCCTCAGTATTAAGCGGGCGCTTGAACCGGAGAAAGCGGCGTCCAAAGAGCGCCGTGAAAGGCGCAGCTACTCTCAGCCGAAGATAGACGGCTCCTATACCTGGATGCCCAAGAAGGAAGAGCCACAGAGCTTTGAGGAAATGATGAACCGCTTTAAGCAGACCAGCGATGAAAAGTTTTCGGACTTAAAGCGCAAAAATCCCGAAGCAAGGCGCACTAAGCGGGGAGCGGCAAAATAAGATTTTATGTAAGGCGGATTTTGCCCTTAGGCGATTTCTGCCTTTAAAATTATTTAATTCAGGAGAAAAAATGTTACGAGAAATATCAGTTGAAAAAATAACCGAAACAGTAAGCGAGCTTTGTATAAGGGCTAATAAAAAGCTCCCACCGGATATTGAGGAAAAAATAACCCTTTGCGAGGGGTGCGAGACAAACGCCTTAGCCAAAAGCGTGCTTTACGACCTTAAAAGAAACATCGCGGCGGCAAATGAATATGATTTGCCTATTTGCCAGGATACGGGAATGGCGGTGGTCTTTCTCCGAATCGGGCAGGATGTGCATTTTACCGGCGGCAGTCTTTACAAGGCGGTAAACGAGGGTGTAAGACAGGGCTACGAAAAGGGACTTCTGCGCAAATCTGTTGTGGGCGATCCGCTTAACAGGGTCAACACGAACGACAATACCCCCGCGGTTATCCACACCGTGATTACCGAGGGTGATAAGGTTAAAATAACCGTTGCGCCAAAAGGCTTCGGAAGCGAGAATATGAGCGGCGTTAAAATGCTCACCCCCTTTGACGGCAGAGCGGGTGTGGTAAACGCGGTGCTTGAAATTGTAAAGAAGGCTTCAAACAATCCCTGCCCGCCTATGGTTGTAGGAGTGGGTATAGGGGGCGATTTCGAGCAATGCGCCCTGCTTTCAAAGCTTGCCCTTTGCAGAAGCACCGACAGGCGCAATCCCGACCCCTTTTATAAGGAGCTTGAGGACGAGCTGTTAGAAAAGATTAATCAGCTTGATATAGGCCCCCAGGGCTTCGGCGGCAAAACCACCGCTTTAGCCGTAAATATAGAGACCGCGCCTACCCATATAGCGGGACTCCCGGTGGCGGTTAATATTGGCTGTCATGTTACACGGCACGCCTCGGAGGTTATTTAATGGAACAGATAAATTTAATAGCCCCCTGTCTTTTCGGGACGGAGAGTATCGCGGCGGACGAGTTTCGGCGTATGGGCTTTACCGATGTTGTAACCGAAAACGGCAGGGTAAAGCTATCGGGGGACTTTAATATGCTTGCCCGCGCTAATATCTGCTCCCGCTTTGCGGAGCGCATTTTAATCAATGTGGGGGAGTTCTACGCATCCACCTTTACCGAGCTGTTTGACGGCGTAAAGGGACTTCGCTGGGAGGATTATATAGGCAAGGACGATGCCTTCCCCGTAAACGGCTGGAGCATAGATTCTTTTCTCCACAGCATACCCGACTGCCAGTCGATTATTAAAAAAGCTATTGTCGAGCGGTTAAAGCTTAAATACTCGGTATCCCGGTTTGCCGAGACAGGGCCGGAATATAAAATAAGGTTTTCAATTCATAAAAACAGCGTTACAATGATGATAGACACCTCGGGTGAGGGACTGCATAAGCGGGGCTACAGGCGCAATTCCAATGCCGCCCCCTTAAAGGAAACCCTTGCGGCTTCAATGTGCGATTTAGCGCGAATCTATCCCGATACACAGCTTTTTGACCCCTTTTGCGGAAGCGGAACCTTGCTTATAGAGGCGGCGCTTATGGCGACTAAAACCGCCCCCGGCTTAAGGCGGTTTTTTGCGGCGGAGCGTTTCGGCTTTATTCCCGAAAAGGTCTGGCAGGAGGAAAGAACAAGGGCGCAGGATTTAATTATTCATAATATTGATTTCAGGGCGCAGGGCTTTGATATCGATAAAAACGCGGTGGAATTAACCCTTGAAAACGCGAAAAAGGCGGGGGTAGCAAAATATGTTAAGGCGGCGGTTGCGGATATTAGGGACTTTACCCCGCCCGAGGAAAGATGCCTTACAATCACAAACCCGCCCTACGGCGAGCGGCTTTTGGATGTTAAGGCGGCGGAGGAGCTTTACACCGTAATGGGTAACCGCTTTAAAGAGGGCTTCGGCAGAAAGTACTATGTTATAAGCCCCCACGATGAGTTTGAAAAATATTTCGGCAGAACAGCCGACAAACGGCGCAAGCTTTACAACGGTATGATAAAGTGCCAGTTGTTTATGTATTTTAAAAATAAGGAGAGGTAAAAATGTCAAAGAAAAAGGGAATAATCGCGGAATTTAAGGAGTTTATCTCAAGAGGAAATGTAATCGATCTTGCGGTCGGCGTTGTAATGGGCAGTGCTTTTACGGCTATCGTAACCTCCCTTGTAAACGACATTATAATGCCGGCAATCGGAGTGCTTTTCGGAGGAATAGATTTCACTTCTTTAAGGCTTGTAATCCGTGAGGCGACCGAAACCACCGAGGAGGCGGCTATCGGCTACGGCAACTTTATTCAGTGCGTGGTTAATTTCCTGCTTATTTCAATGGTTATCTTCCTTGTTATCAAGGGTATGAACGCCTTTAAGCGCAAGAAAGAAGAAATTGTCGAGGAAGCAAAGCCCGCAGAGCCCAGCGAAGAGGTACTGCTCCTGCGCGAAATCCGGGATTCGCTTAAAAACTCAAAGGAATAAAACAGAGGACGGTCTGTGTCTTAAGAGAGAGGACAGAGAGCCGTCCTCGTTCATCTATTAGATGAAATATTCAATGGAATAATAATTTTTTATGTTTAAGGAGATTGTTATGAAAAAGATCTTGGTTTTAGGCGGCACAACCTTTGTTAGCAAATATGTGGCGGATTATTTTGTTAATCGTGAATATGAAGTTTATGTACTTAACAGGAATACAAAACCGCAGGTTAAAGGTGTAAAACTAATCACGGGAGATAGACATAACTTAGGTGATATATTAAAGGGTATACATTTTGATATTGTGGCAGATATAACAGCTTATGATGCACAGGACATTATTGACTTATATAATGCAATTGATTCCTTTGAGCAGTATATTATGATAAGTTCAAGTGCAGTGTACCCGGAGTACGGTGTACAACCGTTTCTTGAAGAGTCTGAGAAAAATATAAACAAATTTTGGGGTAGCTATGGAACCAATAAGCTTTATGCGGAAAATGCTTTATTGGAGAGAGTTCCCGATGCATATATTTTGAGACCGCCGTATTTATACGGACCTATGAATAATGTTTATAGAGAGGCATTTGTGTTTGATTGCGCTAAGGCGGACAGAAAATTTTATTTGCCGAAAGACGGAGCAATGAAAATACAACTATTTCATGTCAGGGACTTATGTAAGTTGATGGAAGTGATTATTGTTGATAAACCGTCTGAGCATATTCTGAATGTGGGAAATTCCGAAGCAATATCTATAAAAGATTGGGTTATAAAGTGTTATGCTTGTTTTGATAAAGTTCCGGCGTTTGTGAATGTTTATGGTGATATAGAGCAGAGAAATTATTTCAGTTTTTATAACTATGAATACTATTTAGATGTACAGCGTCAACATAAAATATATTCAGATACAATTTCTTTAGAAGAAGGGCTAAAAGAATCGGCAGAGTGGTATCTTGCAAATGAAACAGAAGTAAATAAGAAACCGTATTTTGATTATATTGATACGAATTTGGTTTAAGTTGGGACAGGTAACCGTCCACTTTTTATGTCAAATTGCATAAACCAAAGGCCCCCAAGCCTCACGGGGGCTGTCGCGGCAATGCGCCCCTTGCCTAAAGGGGAGAGGGCCAACCGGTCAGGTTGGCGAGGGGATTCCCGTGACTGGAGGATACTTAAGGTGCAGAGAGCCTAATATATCCCTCCACCGCCGTTCGGCGGTCCCCCTCCCTTTAGGCAAGGGAGGCTCTTATTTAAAATGTATTTAATGCAGGACAGGGTTGCTTCAGTTCTCTCTGCCTGCTCTTAGGCAAAAAAGGAACGAAAAAAATTATTTTTATATTGACAAATCGCAAATATAGTAATATTATATTAACATAATCTTCAGGGCGGGGTGTGATTCCCCACCGGCGGTAAAGCCCGCGAGCCTTTTTGGTTGATTCGGTGAAACTCCGAAGCCGACGGTTACAGTCCGGATGAAAGAAGAATGTATATGTATTTGCATTTTTACGCCCTCACTTTCGTGGGGCGTTTCTTCTTTTTCTTTTAATTCCCCTGAAAAAAGAAAGGAAAATGTAAAATGAAAAAACAAAATTTAATCAGAGGTATTGCGGTAAGCGCAGTTATGGGAGCGCTCGGCTTTGTGCTTATGCTCCTTGAATTTCCGCTGCCCTTTATCATTCCGTCTTTTATCAAGCTTGATTTTTCGGAAATTCCCGCAATAATCACCGCCTTTGCCTTCGGCCCGCAGTACGGAATATTGGTCTGCCTTATTAAAAATCTGCTCCACCTTTTCGTCACCACCTCGGCGGGTGTGGGAGAGCTTTCAAACTTCCTTTTGGGAGCGGTTTTCACCGGCGTTGCGGGGCTTATCTATATGAAGCACAAGGACCGCAAGGGAGCACTTGTAGGTGCGCTTGTCGGCTCCTTTGCTATGGCGGCTGTAAGCGTTGTCACCAACTACTTTGTGGTTTATCCTGCCTATGTGGTGCTTTACGGTATGCCGATGGAGGCTATTATCGGAATGTATCAGGCTATTTTGCCCGCGTCCGACACCCTGTTAAAATCCCTTTTAATCTTCAATCTTCCCTTTACCTTTATTAAGGGTATAATTGACGCCGGCGTTTGCTTTGCGGTTTATAAGAGATTATCCCCGATACTAAAGTTCGGATTTAAAAAGCAGAACGGATAAAATTTCTTATTGACAAACAGAAATAATGTGTTACAATAGTAACCGTAAAATTAAATATGTCCTTATCAAGAGCGGCGGAGGGAATCGGCCCTGTGATGCCCGGCAACCTGATGGTTTTATCAAGGTGCTAATTCCGACGGATTATCCGAAAGATGAGGTTTTGTGCCGCTTGCCTTTCGGTGAGCGGCATTTGTTTTCATCAGTATATGTATATAGGACAAATAGGTTCTATTCCTAATGTTGGGGTTTCAACAGTTCTCGCCTCCCTCTGACGAGGGAGGTGCCGAGGGACGAGGCGGAGGGAGAGAAAAAAGGGACAAAAGCATTAATAAAGCCTTTTTTGACTACCCTCAGTCGCCTATGACCCTTAAAAAGTCTCTCCCTCAGTCTGCGATGCAGACAGCCGCTGACGGCGGCGGTCCCCTCTGTCACTTCGTGCCATCTCCCCACACTGTGGGGAGTCACCCTCGTCAGAGGGAGCCAAATGAGACCCCAACTTTTGCAAAAGAACCGACAAATAAAAACGGAGGAAAAATAAAAATGTCAAAAATGTTATTTACATCTGAATCGGTCACCGAGGGTCATCCCGACAAGGTCTGCGACCGTGTTTCGGATGCTGTGTTAGATGCGATACTTGAAAGAGACCCCAATGCCCGTGTTGCCTGTGAGACCTTCTGCACCACAGGCAGTATCACGGTTATGGGCGAAATTAGCACAAGCTGTCAGGTTGATATTCCGCAGATTGCGCGGGATGTGGTCTGCGAGATAGGCTATAACAGCCCCGAGGCGGGCTTCGACGGCAACACCTGCGCGGTTATGACGGCTATTGATAAGCAGTCCCCCGATATTGCTATGGGGGTTGACAATTCCCTTGAATTTAAGGACGGTCAAGAGGATAGGTACAATCTTAACGGCGCGGGGGATCAGGGTATGATGTTTGGTTACGCCTGTGACGAAACGCCGGAGCTTATGCCTTTGCCGATTTCCCTTGCGCATAAAATGGCAAAGCGCTTGACCGAGGTCAGAAAAAGCGGGGAGATCGGTTACTTAAGACCCGACGGCAAAACTCAGGTTACCGTGGAATATGAGGACGGAAAGCCCCAAAGAATAGACGCGGTTGTTGTGTCTTCACAGCACAGCGCCGCGGTTGATTTAGGAACACTTCGCGCCGATATTTTGGAAAAGGTGATCAAGCCTACAGTTCCCGAAGAGCTGTTTGATGAAAACACAAAGGTTTACATAAACCCGACAGGACGGTTTGTTGTCGGCGGCCCCGCGGGAGATACGGGACTTACGGGGCGCAAAATAATAGTCGATACCTACGGCGGCTTTGCCCGCCACGGCGGCGGAGCCTTTTCGGGCAAGGATCCCACAAAGGTTGACCGCAGTGCCGCCTACGCCGCGCGTTATATAGCAAAGAATATCGTAGCGGCGAAAATAGCCTCAAAATGCGAAGTGCAGTTGGCATACGCGATAGGCGTAGCCCGACCTGTTTCGGTTATGGTAGATACCTTTGGCACGGGTAAATACGATGACGAAAAAATCGCCGAGGCGGTAAAGAAGGTCTTCGATCTGCGCCCGTCCGCTATTATCGATACCTTAGAGCTTAGGAAACCGATTTACAAACAGCTCTCTGCTTACGGTCATATGGGCAGAACCGACCTTGATATTCCGTGGGAAAGAACCGACTGCATAGACGAGCTTATTAAGGAATTGAACGAAGGGTAAAGCTTTTAGGTATATGGGTAACAGCACAGAGAACCGTTGCCCGATTTCCCCATATTAGGAGTTTTTCAAATGAATATTATACACAAAGAGGTAGGCTTTATTGCCGCAGAAAACGGTGTTTCCCGCGCGGGTGAGGGCGCCTTTGTCCGCTTAAAAGACGGCAGAATAATGCTTGCGTATACAGAATATTATACCGCTAATACCGGTGATGACGCTCCTGCAAATATTGCCGCAGTATATTCACGAGATAACGGCGAAAGCTGGGGAAAGCATCGCATACTTCTGGAAAAGGGTGCAGACGATTGCAATATTATGTCAGTAAGCTTTTTGACAGAAGGCGAAGAATTAATTATTTTTTATTTGAAAAAGTATGTGGTGAACGGTAAAGTGGTTTGTATACCGTTTCTTCGCCGCTCCGGTGACGACGGCGAAAGCTGGAGCGAAGAACAGCGTATAGGCAAAAGAGACTTGTATTATGTAGTGAACAATGACCGCGTTATAAGGCTGAAAAGTGGAAGAATAATCGTTCCCGCCGCAATAGTTGACCCATTTACGGGCAGACCGAAAAACGGAGCCGCATTATGTTTTATTACTTCTGATGACAACGGCTATACCTGGACGGAGCAAAAACAGGAGTTATCGCTCCTGTTTGATAACCGAATGGGGTTAGAAGAGCCGGGACTGTACGAGCATAATGACGGCAGCATATGGTGTTATATACGCACTCATTTAGGCTGTCAGTATAGCTCGGTTTCTTATGACGGGGGAGAATCCTGGTCGGCGCCTGAACCTATGCCCTTTTTTAGCTCGCCTGCCTCGCCTATGCTTGTGAAAAAAGTCTGCAACGCAACGGTTGCAATATTTAATCCCATTCCCGGTTACACCTCAAGACCGGGGGAATTATGGGGCAGAACGCCTTACCTTTTGGTAATAAGTAAAACAGACGCGTATCCGCACAACGGTGAAGGATTTACTGTTAGTTATATGCTTGAAAATGATCGCAGTAACAATTATTGCTACCCTGCCATACTTGATAACGGCACAGACTTTCTCATTGCGTATTATCATTCCAACGGAACGGGCTATCCGCTCAACAGTCTGAAAATAGTAAAAGTATACATAAGGTAATCAAGGGGACGGTGTGAAACCACTGAAAAAAGGGCACTGAAAAAGTCAAGGCTTTCGGCGTTGTTTGAAGACAGGGGACGGTTCTCTGTCCTACGGTCATATGGGCAGAACCGACCTTGATATTCCGTGGGAAAGAACCGACTGCATAGATTTGCTTTCTAAAGAATTGACCGACAGGTAAGCATTTTAAGCCGTCGGGTCATAACACAGGGGACGGTTAGAAATCGCTGAAATCTCCTTTTTTTCAGTGGCTTCTAACCGTTCCTTATTTTTTTAATTTTAGTATTGACATTTATTATTAATTGATATATAATATCATTAAGACAGGATTGCAGGGATTGAATATATATGATGAAACGGAAGACAATTCAGCGTTCTTTGGTATTGGACGCTGTGAACAAATTACATAATCACGCAACGGCGGACGAGATATACGATGCCGTTATCATTGAACACCCTAATATCAGTAAGGCGACTGTATATAGAAACTTAAATGCTTTATCGGAAATGGGAGAAATACGCAAATTGGAAATCCCGGGCGGAGCCGACCGATATGACCACTGTACCCATAATCACTGTCATATAAAATGTGACAAATGCGGCCGCCTTTTCGATGTGGATATGGATTATATCTCGGGCCTCGAAAATAACATAAGGGACACCCGCGGATTTGATTTTAGAGGCTATGATATTATTTTTCGCGGAACTTGCCCTGATTGCAAAAAGCATTCGTCATCTCAAAAAGAGAAAGATGTATCACAGAAAAACCGCGACTGAGCGTTTTTCATATAATAAATATTTAGGAGGATTGTTATGAGAAGCATTACCAAATTAGATTTGCAGTACGCGCATCGATTTTACGGATTTAAGGGAGAAGCACAATATTTGCATGGACATACCGGTGTTCTTACCATAGAAGTTGAGGATACCGTCGAGCCGGGCGTAAATATGGTTTTTCCTTGTAATGAAATTCAGAAGACAGCTTGGGAGGTTCTCAAGAACTTTGACCATGCATTGATTTTGAGAGAGGACGATCCTCTCCTGCCTGCTATCCTTGATGTTTATGAAAAGCAGGGAATCAAAGCCGGCGCGCCTACCAACAAGATGAAGGGTCCCGCGTTTAAGACAGAGCTTGCAACGGCTTATCCCGATTGCCGTTTGGTAGTGACCAAGGAAACTATGACGGTTGAAGGTATGATTAAAATCGTGTACGACCTTCTTAAGGATAAGCTGAATATTGCCAAGCTTACCTTTATAAGCGGCGTAAATGCGGCATCCGAGGAGTTTGAGACAAGAAAAGAAATTGACCGCTGTCCTTTGTGCGGCATAGCGCTTAATGAAAAAGGCGTTTGCCCCAAGTGCGGATACAAAAAGAATTAAACATTTCCTAATCGTGGAGCCAAGAGAACCGTCCCCTTGGCTCTTAAAATTTTTCTTGACACCCCTAAAATCAGTCATCAACGATATCTAAAAATGGCAAGATTATAACTATCTCAAATATTAAAAATAACAATAGCAATATTAAAACAATTTTGAATAGATACATTTTTTTTAATATACATAAAATGATTATCGCAGGAACAGATAACAATTTGACAAACCACAAAACCCTGCTATATTTAACAGTCAGGTGCTTTTTACAATTGGGGCACTTATGTAAATATCGCCAGTCAAGGAAGAACATTTTTCTCCAGTATGACAATTTAGTGCCACAGATAGGGCAATAATTATTTTTAATTCCATTTAAATATCTTTTGAATAATCTATTCATATTTTCTCCTTTAAGGTGCATCAAAATAAGACAGGGAATAAGACAGGGGACGGTTCTCTGTCCTGATTTGAGGGTAAGACAGGGGACGGTAAGACAGGGGACGGTTCTCTGTCCTGATTTGCGGATAGCGAAGATTACGAAAAATTTTTAGAAATATTGAAGAGCCAAGAGAACCGTCCCCTTGTCTCCCTAAGAAATATTGAAGAGCCAAGAGAACCGTCCCCTTGTCTCCCCAACTGTTTTATGCTTACCGCCCGGAATGTCATAGCGGATTGTTTCCTTAAAGTTCGGAACAAAATCCACAAATATGCCGATTTCTTCTTTAATTTCCCGTTTGGCGGTCTGTTCCTCGGTTTCAAAGGCTTCCATATGTCCTTTAGGAACGCTGTAGGTTTGCGACCTCCGCTGAAAAAGACATAGAATTTTTATTCCGCCGTTTTCTCTTTTGAAAACGACTGCACCGCAGGATTTTTGATAAATCGCCTCTATCTCTGTTTTATAATATTGCTCCTGAAAATGCACCTGCTCGGCGATTTCGTTCTGCGTGAAATTCATGCCCTCCGGAGCCATAACCAGCTTGTCCTCAACATCATTTTCACGGTGAACAATTCCAATGATTTCACCTGTGTATTCAGTCACTGGCTTATCCACACCCAGCAAATAAACATCAAGTTCCTCGCCGTCACCACCCAAAATACCCGGAATATATCCGTAGTTAATTTGATAATTTAAGCTATAATTTTCTTTCTTATGTACATAACCTATCGGACGATCAATTTCTATCCGCACAGTTTTGCCGAGATAGGATTTTACAAGCGCTTTTCTTTCTTCAAATGTCATTATAATTTTCCTTTAATTATCGAATTGATTTCATACATAGCAACCTTGTTTGAATCCCACTTTAACAGTTTTCGTGCCTCATCATATGTAAGCCATTTATATTCAGTATGTTCATTTGATAGCGTAGGCTCTGAATCACACTCAAAGGCAAACGAATATTCGGGGATAACATAAGTGTTTTTGTCCCAATGTTGTCTTTTGCTTTCAGCAATAACTTCTGCCGGAACATAGGCAATACATGTGAGTTGTTTGATATCTTTCGGCTCAACACCAATTTCTTCTATTGTTTCTCTTTTGGCAGCTTCAAACTGTGTTTCACCGTTTTCGACACCACCTGCAATAAACTGCCAAATGTTACTGTCTGCTCTGCGAAAAATACAGAACAAGGGTGTGCCATCAACAATTCGATACGGTATTGCTAAAATTTGATACGGTTCTCGCATTATTTATTCCTCACTATCTATACTTGTTTGCTTTAATTTTTCCAACAAAGCTGTGACCTTGGGTTCTATATCATTAAGTATAGATTTTGCGTCTTCTGCCGCACATTTAATATCCTCTACACGGCATTCTAAATCATCGGCGGCATCCTCTAAATCCTCTAACTCATCAGTAGTGTCAGTGGAAGCGTAACCTATAGGGCAATGGCGGAATTCTGCATTTGCACCATCGCCACTTATTTCAACAGAATTAAGCGGAGTTTTGTTGAATGTAATATTTAAGCCGTCACCTGAAAATTCAATATTTTCAAGTATTGTCTCTAACTTTTTTATTCTGTTCTCAAGCTCTATGATTTTATTTTCCATTCAAATCATCCTTTCAATTTTTAACTACCGATTTGCCAAATTGATCAACATAAGCGTTTGCATCATCTAAAATTCTTATAAAATCAGGGTTATCCTTTAAACTTGTAAATTCTCTTTCCATAGAAATTAAAAACAATTCAACATATCCTGTTAGTTCACAAAAGCGTGGTGTGTTATCTTCCAATAAATCAAACAAAGGTGCCGTAAAATGCTTTTGGTTTCTGCTTATATCTGCAGTTGATTTTGTTATTTCAAACAACTTTTTCAAGGTTTCTATTGCAGTTTTTTCATCACCCATTTTAAGATACAGTCCTGCACGTTTTAAATAAACGCCATCTAAAATGTGATAAAAATATTGGTAGTTTCCGTCGGGAATAACTAAATTAACAATTTTCTCGCAAATATCAAGCATATTAAAATCTTCTTGTGGCATTTCATAAAGTAAATCAAGAAGTTTTTTACTAATGATTTGCTGTTTATGGCGGCGGAGTGAGTCACCCTTTAGACAAAATTTTAATGCTAAATCTACATTTTGGCATTTATAGGCCTGTTCAATAGCCATATCTTCTAATCCGAGTTTCGAATAAATTCTAACTATTAATTCTTTCGCTGTTTCTTCATTCGGATTTTCTTTGAGTAGACGCTGAGCATAGTCCATTGCTTTGTGCAAATGTTTATGTTTAGTAATATCATCCGTCTCTGCATCTGCCAGCCATTCTTCAGCTATTGCAGCACGAAAGAGAAAGGATTTATCGTAAGGAAATTCTTCTAATCCTTTTATACTTATCTCCAAGCTTTTGTGAGGGTCATCGCCATTTTTATGAAGGTTTTCCTGCCAAATAGATTCCAGTTCCTTACGGCGTTCGTCAAAGTGTATAGGCATTTATAATTCCTCCTTCCGTTTCTGCACCGCCGATTTCCGAAACTCGGCGGGGGTTGTGCCTGTTATTTCTTTGAAAATTCTGTTAAAGTGTTGTACCGTTTTGAATCCGACCATATTTGCAATATCTTTGATAGGCACTTCGGTAAAAGCGAGTTGTTTTTTTGCAACGGTTATGCGGTATTTCATTAAATACTCTATTGCCGTACAGCCGAGTTCTTCTTTCATAAGTGCGGTAAGGGTGGTATGGTTTATTCCC
>JAXJVI010000100.1:0-3056 GCA_036308615.1 Acutalibacteraceae bacterium
AGAAAATCATTTAATATCGGCGAATTTAAAAGCGCGGTAATTACGGTTTGCGGACTCGGCTTTTACAATTTTTATTTAAACGGTGAAAAGGCGACAGAGGATATGTTCGTCACATTTTATACCAATTATAATGAATTTGTAAATCCGGGCAGTAAAACGCTGGGTCACAGGATTATCTGCCAGAAATACGATATAACCGATAAGCTTTCCGTGGGTGAGAATGTTATCGGCTTTATGCTGGGCGAAGGATATTATAACTGCAATCCGCCTTCGTTACCCTGGCGTCTTTTTCCGGTTTACGGCTGTGTTAAGCTTTGCTTTAATATTGAGGTTACATTAAAGAGCGGGGAATTAGTAAACATTGTTTCCGATTCCGGTATGAAGTGGCACCCGTCCTTTATAACCGAGTGCGAAGGATTTGTATTGGGAGAAACACACGATTATAATTTTGAAGAGGTAGGCTGGAATAATGTCGGCTTTGATGACAGCGGGTGGGCGAATACGGTCTCAGCCGAGACTCCTGTTACAAATTTTGTATTTTCGGATTGCCCGCCCGACAGGGTCATACGCAAAATTATCCCCGAGGTTGTAGACAAGACCGATGAATATACACTATACGATTTAAAAGAAAATGTTACGGGTATTCCTGTTTTTTATAATGACGGCAGCTTTTGCGGCACAGCGGATATTGCCGTATCCGAGGCGGAGACGCTTTGGGAGAAAAAACCGCCCAACTGCCGTAGTATGCGTCAGTATTTCAAGGCAACCCTTGATAAAAAAGAGCGATACTTTAAGCCTGAGCTTACTTGGCTTGGCTGCAGATTTATTACCGTGCCCGCAGGTATTAAGCTTAACGAGTTTCTTGTTGTCCACAGCGATATTAAGGTTACGAGCGGCTTTACATCATCGGATAAGGTGCTTAACTGGCTGTATGAGGCGTATATTCGCACACAGCTTGACAATATGCATGTAGGTATTCCGATGGACTGCCCGACAGAGGAACGGGCGGGATATACCGGCGACGGTCAGCTTTGCTGTGAGGCGGCAATGACAATGCTTGACGCCAAAGCCTTTTACCGTAAATGGATTGACGACATCGCCGACTGCCAGGATAAAAAAACAGGCAGGGTCGATTATACCGCGCCTTACATAGGAAGGGGCGGCGGACCCGGCGGCTGGGGCTGTGCTATTGTTGAGGTGCCTTATATTTACTATAAGATGTACGGCGACAGCGGGATTTTAAGAGAGCTTTATCCCCAAATGCTGCATTATGCGGAATATATGGTCGCACACAGCGAGAACGGATTGGTCACATCGGACGAGCCGAACCGTTGGTGTCTGGGCGATTGGTGCACCGCCGAGCCTATAACCGTACCCGAACCCTTTGTAAACACATACTTTTTAATAAAATCCGTAAACAGACTGCTTGAAATCGCAAAGGTCATCGGCGTTTCCGATACCGCATTTTTAACCGAAACAAAGAAAACGGCGGAAGCGGCTCTGGTTCGGGAATATTTCGACCCCGAAAGCGGAGATTTTTGCGGTACCCTCCAAAAAAGGCTTAATTCGGTTTGCTTATCCATAACCCGTGAAAGCATTGAAAAAAACTATCTTGAAAAGGGTATTGATTTTTGCGGTACATATCAGGCGACCAACGCTTTTGCGCTTGATTTGGGGCTTGGCAATGAAAAGACCCTTGAAAATCTCGTAAAATACTATGAAGACTACGGAATGTTTGACTGCGGAATATTCGGAACGGAAATACTTCTGCGAGTCCTGTTTGAAAAGGGCTATGGCGAGCTTGCTTTCAAGCTTATGTCGGGCGAGGGTAGATATTCCTTCGGGGCGTTTATGAAGGGTGGGGCAACCACACTCCACGAATATTGGATTGACGGACGCTCATTTAATCACCCGATGTTCGGCGGATGCACAAAATATTTGTATCAGTATATTTTGGGTATAAGGCAGGAAAAAGGCGGATGCGGATTTAAAAATATTATCGTAAATCCCGCGAAAATAAGCCTTCAAAAAGCTTCGGGCAGCTTTACAACCCCCCTTGGCGCTGTTGAGGTTTCCGTATCAAGAGAAAACAATAAGGAAACATTTTCGGTTACCGTACCCGAGGGGGTCTCGGCTCGGTTTGTTTACGGCAACACCGAAAAGGTATTGTCTACAGGCGAAAATGTTATAACGGTCTAATGACACACAGGGGGCGGTTCTATGTGTGAATTGACAATCTCAATAGAGACAAGAGAACCGTCCCCCCGTCTCTTTCAGGGGGATTATAAATGAGTGTAAAGAAAAATATATCCGACAGGATAAGCAAGGGTGAAAATCAGCTTATTATCGCAGTAGGCGACAGCATCACATGGGGGCTTAACCATTGCAGCGAGGAGGAAACCTACTGTGCGGAATTAGCAAGGTTGTTTGCAAAGAGTATGCCCGAGGCGAATGTCGTAAGATATGACGGCATAGTAAAGGAGGAGCGCAGACCGCTTGACGGTTATTCCGAGCCTAAAACGGTTCAAAGCGGGAGCAAAGGCAGGCTTACGCTTGTAAAAAGCGGCGTCTTCGGCGATACCGTACAGCGGGCAATAAACCGTTTCGACGATTATGCGGGCGATTTCATTAACGGTGAAAGACCCGATTTGTTCCTGCTTATGTTCGGAATCAACGACGCTCTTGCAAGCGATCCCGATAAATTCGTTTCTCCCGAGCAGTTTTATAATAATTATGCCCTATTATGCGATATGCTTAAAAAGAGTAATCCAAACGCCGAAATAGTGCTGATGACCCCCACCTATAATGACAACGGAACGAGTGCGCAAAGCTGTCTTGACCCTTACTGTGAAAAGGTGATTGGGCTTGCACGAAAAAACGGCCTGCAATATATTGATACGCATAAGCTTTGGATGGAGCATCTTATTGTCGGAAGCGATAATTACGGTCAGCGCGACTGGCTGAGCGGAGCGACGGGCGATTCCTGCCACTTTTCCAAAAAAGGCGCAAATTACACAGCAGAGTATATTTTTTCAAATTTATAAGTAATATTAGGA
>JAXJVI010000101.1:0-1871 GCA_036308615.1 Acutalibacteraceae bacterium
AGTGCAGTACCTTGTATCTGTTGAGTATGTCATCATACCCGACGGATGCAAGGTATTCGTTTGTTAATGACCTGTGCAGGACGTAGCTGTCGGCAATTCGCCAATAAGCCTTTCTGCTGTTTGCCCACTCCCACGCTTTGAAATTGATGATGCCAAGCCGCACAAGGTTATAGCACTTCGTCAAGCCCAAATCAAACTCCGTCTGCTTTTTTGTGTTGATGTAGTAGGTTTCCTGAAAAGTGTGGTCTAATAGCTGTTTGTCAATCTCCAATATTCGTTTTGGCTTTTCTTCAAGCGGGCACGGCAGCTCTGCGTAAATATTGGTAAGTACCTTTGCGTTCTGAAAAGCTGCGCCGAAATCACAATTTATTCTTCTTTGCATGGCAATAGCTTTCTCGTATTGACCTTGAAAAAATCGAGCTTATAGGTTATGATAAAATAGCTGGGAGCTGCGCTGATCAGATAGTTCACTTTTTTCTTGATGATTATAAGTTTGAGGTGATTTGGAACGATCCTTTACCCCGAATCGAAAAATTAAAATCACACAAAGCGGTATTATCACCAAATTTTAGTGTATACTCTGAAATGCCGATGCCAATTAAGATATACAATACCTTTCGCAGCAGATGGTGCGGAGCCTATCTCCAATCAAACGGAGTTAAGGTTATACCAACCTTAGCTTGGGGCGGACCCGAAACCTTTTGGTTTTGTTTTGACGGGGTTGAAAAGAAAAGTGTTGTAGCTGTTTCAACTCTTGGTGTCAGAAGCGAAAAGGACTTGTTTATCGAACGGATTAAGAAGGAAATCGCCGCCATAACCGACTACAGCGCGACCATCAAAAAGCGCAAGGCAGAGTTGAAAGAGAGTGTCGATCTAATTGAGCAAATCATTCAGGAGGGAGCTATCAGCGACGCTAATCTTCGGCTGTTGGTAGACAGCATCGTCATCTCCGAGAAAGATAAAAAGCTCCACATCAAAATCAACCTCAATGCCAAATTCGATTGTCACAAAGATTGCTATGATGCAGAGGGTAATTTGACGGAGAGAATGTTTATTGCGTAAGAAAACGGCAGGCGTAGCAATGCGGTGCGTCTGCCAAACTGCTTTCTTTCGGAAACAAAAAAGCCCGATAAAATCGGACTTTTCGTTGGTGCGCCCGACAGGACTTGAACCCGCACCCTCTCGGAATGGGACCTAAACCCATCGCGTCTGCCTATTCCGCCACGGGCGCACATCTATATTTCAACAGCTTTGCGCTGTGAAAATCAAAGTATTTAATTGTTACACCGAGGTAGCGTCACCAAAATCCAGCGCGGTGTGTCCCGCTTGAAATATAGTCGTACCGCGTCGCGCTGTTAAGCGCTTCCTTGTACTCCTTATTTCAAACCTCGCTTTTGCTCGCTTCATCCGCCACAGGCGGCGCTCACAACGCGACCAGTTCCGCCACGGGCGCGTTTTTATTTTTCTTCCGTAATATTATACCTCATACCTCCGATATTGTCAACGAGCATTTTGATTTGCAATCATTTCAGCCCAATCAGCATAAATATATTGCTTTTTTGTCAGCTTATGTTAAGATTGATTTATAGTTATAATATCTATACTATCAGTACTATTGTGGAATATTTTTGTTGATACAATAGCATTTACGCAAAAGCACAATGACAAAACTAAAATCAAAATACTCGGGAGGGCAAAAATGAAACGGTTAACAAAAGGACAAATGAGGATTTTTGCGGTCGGTCAGCTCGGCTGGTCAACACTCAGCGGTATTATCAGCGCGTGGTTCGTCACATTCTATCTTCCGACTCAAAACGATATAGCCGGAGGTGCGATTCAGTACATTATGCCCGGCTTGATCATCGGCGGAT
>JAXJVI010000102.1:0-6890 GCA_036308615.1 Acutalibacteraceae bacterium
AAGAAGATGTACACAAGCGGCAAAAGCGCCGTGAGCGCGCTGAGGAATGATAATATCCACGACATATACGTCAAAATCTTATAGCTGCCCGCGTATTCCATCAGCCGTGAAAGCGCGGACGGTTTCTTTTCTTTTTTCAATTACGTCAACTCCTTGATAAAGGTTTTCAGCTTCTGATACGAAGCCTTGCTTTCAGGCATATGGTTTTGATAGAGCACATAGCTGTGAAACATACCGGGCTGAGTTTCAAGCCTGACATTCACGCCCGCGCTTTTTGCTTTGTTATAAACGGCAAGCGTATCATCGAGCAGCATTTCGTGTCCGCCCGTGAATAACATCATCGGCGGAAATCCGCTGTAATCGGCAAATGCGGGAGATACATACGGATTTGTTCGGTCAGCGTCGCCAATACATTCAAAGAGGTAGCTGTCGAGCAGCTTTTGGCGCGTCACCTGATCAAAAATGCCCTTTTTATCACCGATTTCAACATCCTTTTGATAATTGAATGCATAGCTTTTGCCCGAGGCTGTCATATCCGTCCACGGAGAAAGGAAAAAGCAGCCGCACGGCAATTCCCGCTTTTCATCACGCAGCTTTAAGAGCATGGCAAGCGCGAGGTTGCCGCCCGAGGAATCGCCCCCGACTATGATATTTTCGGGCTTTGCGTATGTTGTGATCGCTTTCCACAGATCAAGCGATTCATCAAGCTGTGTGGGGTATTTATATTCGGGAGAAAGCTTATAATCTAACAGAATTATCTCCGCTCCGTTTATTAAGTCGCAAAACGGCGCGCAGAAGTCGCGGTAATTATACGTTAAACCGCTGATATAACAGCCACCGTGAACGTAATATATCACCTTGCCCGACGATTTTACATTCTCCCTGCGTAGACGCTGATACTTTGTGCCGCTCTTTGTGCACAGGCACTCGAGCGTATAGCCTTTCTTTGGTTTTGTATGCGAATACTTCTGCGACATCCGCTTCATTTTTTGTTCCATTTCGGGATGTGCTATCGGGTTAATGTTCTGCATCCGCGTCATCATTTTAAAGAATTTACCTCTTACCGAGGACATTGTCATCACCTTCCGTTTTGTTCTCGAATTTGCATCTTCTGCGATACTCTAAGGGAGAAACCTTATATCGCTCCTTAAAAGCCGCTCCGAATTTCGGCTGGCTTTTGTAGCCGACGCTCAACGCGATATCAATTACTTTTTTATCTGTTTGTGCAAGTAAGTTTGCGGCTTTTTTCAGCCGGAGATTTTGCTGGAATTCAGCATAGCCGCAGCCGTAAACACCGCGAAAATAGGTTTTCAGGCTTGTTTCACTCACTCCGAATTCAACCGCCAATTCTTTCGCGGTATAGCGTATATCTAAATTGTTTGAAATTTTATCATATACCTTTTTGGCTATTTCCGCTTGCGTTGAGGTATAGAAGCTTCTTTTTTGTTTTCCGTTGCCGAAATCCTTATTCCCCAATGCAAACAGCAGCTCCAAAAATTTCAGGTAAACTCTTGCATATTCCGCTTGCGCCGCAATCAGACGATCAATACTTTCGGCAATGCTTTTTATTTCATCATCAGTCTGTATTATCTGCGGTCTGCTGTATTTCCGACAGCTCTCCGCAAGAAGATTCGGAATCTCAACGCTTTCTCCGAGTAAGGTTAAATCATTGCGCCAATCGCTGTCTAAAAAGACAAAAATCTCAATCCCTGTGTACTCAGCGTTGGGATAATAAAAGCTGTCTGTCGCCTGACCCGTATCAACGGCAAGCTCTCCGCCTGAAAGATAGGTGCGCTCTCCGTTGTTTAAGGAAAGCTCGCACCTGCCGCTTTGACAGTAATTGATTTTCAGATAACATGTTTCGTCAATCGTACTTGAAAAATCGGGGATAGTATGGGAATGAATCTCTATTCTTTGCACCATAACATATGGAGAGAAGAACACGGTTGTCAGATTCCCGCCGTTATTGTCGAGAGGCACGTGCAATCTTCGCCTTTTTGAATTGTATTCAGCGCCGCGGATTTTAAGAAACGGCTCTAAAAAATCTCTGTTCATATTAACCCCTGCTCACAAAATTAACCTTGCGTTCACAGCAAGCTTCAATAAATTCGCTGTCGTGCGTAACAATGATGACAGTCTTTCCCAAATTTCTTAATTGCCTCATCAGCGCGGCAATCTCTTTCATATGCCCATAGTCAAGACCGCTTGTCGGTTCATCAAATAATATATAATCCCGTTCTGAGGCAACCGCACAGGCAATGGCGAGTCTTTGCTTTTGACCGCCCGACAACGCCATCGGGTGACGTTCTTTATAACAAACAAGGTCAACGCTTTCGAGTATTTTGAGCGCCTTATCTTCATTCGGTTCGGGCAGACTGATCATCACCTCTTCAAGCACGCTGTCGGTGAACAGCTGATGATTCGTGTCCTGCATAACCATAAAGAAACTGTTCAGTCTGTTTCTTCGCTTAAAGGGCGCGCCGTTAATTATTATATCGTCCTTGCTCCGCCTTTCCAAGCCGCACAGACAATTCAGGAAGGTCGTTTTACCTTCACCGTTAGCGGCGGTAATCGCGGTGATTTTTCCAAGCGCAAGCTCCATATTATGAATATCTATGATGTTATTATTTACTTTTGAACGGTTGAAAAAGCCCTGCTTATAGCCAAATCGCAGGCTATTTATGGTGAGCGTTTTATCATCCGTTGTTACAACGGGCAACTCTATTTCCGTAGGCGCGGGCGAATGGGCGCTTCGCAAACCTAATTCACTCAAATCATTATCGCTTAACTTATTCAGCTCATTTTTATTATAATCTTTGATGATTTTTCCGTCATCCATTAAAACTACTCTGTCAATCAAATCCCAAAGATAAAACAGGCGGTGCTCCGCCGCGATGACGGTTCGTCCTTGCCTGACCCACTGCGCGATTAGCTTCCTCAGCTGCATTGTCGCATGATAATCAAGATTTGCCGAGGGCTCGTCAAGCAAGATAATCTCAGGCTTGCCGACCTCAATTGAAGCGCAGGCAATCTTTTGTTTTTCGCCGTCGGACAGGTGAAAAATACTCCTGTCCAGTAGATTTTTTATTTGAAAGCTCTCGGCGGTTTGTTCAATTCTGCTCTTGATTATTTCGGCTTCTACACCCAGATTTTCACTCAAAAAGGCAAGTTCGCTTGTGGTATCTACATTAAAAAACTGCGACCTTGGATTTTGGAAAACCGTGCCGATTTTCTCAGCCGATTTGCAAAGCGGCTTATCGTTGACAGGTTCGCCGTCAATCACAACCTCTCCCTCGAGCTTGCCTGAATAGTAATGCGGAATCAAGCCATTGATTAGTCTTAAAAGCGTGCTTTTACCGCAGCCCGAAGGGCCTGTAAGAAGCACAAAAGAACCCTTTTCTATTCTTAAATCTATATTACTCAGGCTTCCGTTTAACTCGGCACTTGATTCGTCACTGTTTTCGGAAAGATACGTAAAACTGACGTTTTTTAGTTCAATCATAGTTTCACAACCTCCCCGAAGTGAATTCCGAATAGACTCAATACCCATACCAAATAAGCACAGAAGCAGAGTACCAAAAGAAAAAAATCCTGAAATCTAAAGCGGGTATCGCAAATATTTGTGCGCTTGCGCGGTGAATCCAAGCCCCGCGTCAGTGCAGCGGCAGAAAGCTCGTCGCCGATTTTAAGAGAGCACATTAGAATGGGGATCAATCTGTATTCTAAGATTCCCGCCGCGTTTCTTCCGCCAAAGCGTATGCCGCGCATTGTCATCGCCTTGTTAATCGCTTGAATTTCTTCCTTAACCGTTGGAAAAAATCGGAAGATAACCGACATCGGAATTGTAATCACATCGGGTATAAAGAGCTTTTTCATTCCGGTAATAAATTCGCTTGCGGTTGTGCTTGAAATAACATAAACACTCATCAACGCGCAGGGGAGAAGTCCTGTTACTATTCCTACAACAATAAACAATATAATATGAAATATGCCGTCTGAGCCTGAGGGCAGTACAGACCATGCGATTATGACTGCAATATACATCAACAGCCCAACCATTCCCGCCTTAAGATTTTTGGATATAAACAGCAGAAAAAGAGAAACAAGCGGAAATATCAAGGTGAATATTTCCGCGTCTGTTCCTCCTAACCCGCCCATTAAAAAAGCAGGAAGCGTTACCAAAAGCACAAGCTTTGTTATCGGGTTTATAAAGCTTTTCTTTCCGTAATCACCTTTTAACATCAGACAATCCCAGCCTTAGCAAAATGCTTTTTCATTATTATCAGTCCAAGCAAGCCGCCGAGAATCCCAAAGGCTACACACAGCGCAATCAACACAGGCGCAGTCCAAATTTGGAAAATGCTCTTTGCCGAGGAAATAAACTCCTCACCGTAATCCGCGTTTTGCTGCCAATATGTATCCGCCATAAAAATCAGCGGGATGTAGCTGCCGAACAACCAAGTACAAAATACACCGTGCGCTATTACCGTATGTTTTTTGCTTTTATATGCTCCGAGTTTTAAAATAAGCTCTGTTATTATTCCCGACACGGCGCATACGGGCAGCGCGTACCAGCCCATTCCCGTAAGCATTAACAACAAGCCGAGCAGCATGCTCATAATAAAAACCATACCGAGTTTTTTTACTTTTGTAGCAAACAGCATCCACGGGATACCGCCGACTACCGGGATAATGACGCAATATAAGGGCATTAAAACAGGAATAAACCCAATTGGCATAACAGCCATAGTAATGATAAATATAATTGCGGTGAAGATACCGATGTTAATCAAATCTCTTCCGCCGATAATCTTCTTTTGTTGTTGATTACTCATGTGAAACTCCTTTATTTTTTATTGCCGGCAGTATACAAGTTATCATAAGCTAACTGAAAAGTCTATACCCGTACAGCCGAATTGTTCCACATAGCGGCGAGATAATTGATGCTATCTTTTCAATATCAAACATATCAGTTAGGCACAGCTAACCTATAATCAAAAAAAATAACAGGCAAGATATTATTTGCCTGTTAAGATTATAAATGATAACTATGTTTTTGTCAATCTTTCAACACACCCCTTACGGCAGTAACGATTCTGTCATAAGGGGAATGTTTCTGTATATTCTATTTGCTCTGATACCGTCAATAATTCTCAGCAGAGATTTCAAAGTAAATCTGAGTACGGAATCAAACAGGGAAAACCGTGCCGCATAAGAATTATCCTGATAATATCGAATACCTTGAATAAGAGCAATTGTTCTTTATAATATTTCCGCTACTACTCTGCACGGAAGTCCTGTCATCTCAACGCAGTTCATCGGATAGGTGTTTGCAAGAAAATGTCCACCGTTATCAAGCACTGCTTTCAGATTACAAAGTTTTTCGATGATGAAAACGCCTCTGTCAGCACAGTATTGGTCTTTAGGAGTATGCTCCTTGCCGCGTCTTACTCCCGCAAAATCAACGCCTATGATCGAAACGCCTTTGTCAAGCAGCGCGTCGATTAGCTCATTCGACAGCTGAGGGTGTTCGGTGAAATATACCTTGCCGCCGTAACCGATTTTTTCAATAAAGCCTGTATAAAACGAAACGAACATATCGCTTTCAACTTTGTCAAGGTCGATGTCACAGACGTCAATATCTGGGTCGGTAACCTCTGACACATCAAATACGACGCCTTTTCTCCTCGTATATTCTAACGGAAACTCCTTGTTCATAACGTCAAAGTGTGTACCGAGATGCCCGACAAGCGCTTTTTTCTCATTACCCTGCGCGTCGGTTATCATTTTGGGTGTTATTTTTAAAGTAATATCAATCAGCATTTTATTCCCTTCTTTTTCTAATTCATATCCTCAATTTAATCTCAAATAAATTAGACTTTACTGTATATTCTTCTTTAAGATTGCAAGATTGCAAGGCTGCAAGTGGGTGTACGGGTTTGCATTCTTATTTTAGTTGTTCAGCACCAAACTAAAAGCTGCCTTGATTATCCAAGACAGCTTTTCTGTATCCTATTCAGTTTTCGTTTTTTCCGCTAAGGACATCGCCCTTTGGAGCAGTCCTTTTTGTTTTGCAAAATGAAGAATAAGAGAATAAATCCTCTGCTTCTTCACATCCTATAGAAAAAGGAGGATGTATATGATCAACACAACAAAGCCCTATCTCTATCCCGAGGAGCTGCCCGAACGCGAGCGCAAGCCGAAAAGGGGAGAGGTCTATGATGAAGAGATTCCCAACAGCAAGAAAAAAGAAGTTGAGCCGGATAACGCCTTTACCCCGCAGGCAGACGATCTTGATCTCATCGTCACTTAGGATGAAGGGAGTCGAATTTGTTTAAGTCGGATCACGCGCAGCGGGATCAAAGAGCCATAACCGATCACAAGCGCTTTTTCACCGAAAGGGCGCCGATCAAACCGTTTTTTCAGTTCGGGCGGAGTTTATTCCGTCCGGACTTTTTCGATTACAAAGCTGTTATCTTTTTGCACAAATTTGTAACATCTGTTTTGTGTGCTTAGCCGAAAATGTGCGCAGCACGCCAAAAAGAATACGGTTTCGTTGACGAATAGAATATCGAGCAGTATAATATATCTGTGAAACTATGGAGCAGTCTACCTTTCTTCTATGCTCACAAATCCAAGGAGGAACCTATGAAAACCAAAAGATTTTCTAAAAGCATGCTATCTTTGCTGCTGACCTTACTGATGGTGATTTCGATGACGACTATAGGTCTGGTTTCCGCGAATTCCGCGGAAGTGGATGAGACCGACCCGGATGAGATTGCAGCCGTCAGAGGGAATATTGATGATGACGACGAGGACGAGCTTGTCGAGTCCGGCGCGTCCGTGATGGAGGTTTATTTCACCAAACCCTCCGGCTGGGGTTCTGCTAC
>JAXJVI010000103.1:0-5819 GCA_036308615.1 Acutalibacteraceae bacterium
GATTATAACAGCCGTCTTTGCACCGCCCTTATTAACAGGCGCAGCTTAGGGCTTAAATTTGACGAGCTGGCGGATACCGAAATTATCGCCCGCCTTTCCGCCGCCGAGACCGAGATTTATAAGCTTACGGGCGACCTTAAAATGGCGGTTATGTCGGCGGAGAAAATCCCCGATATGCTCGACCGCGCCACCGAGTATCACGATAGAGTGCTTAAGCTTATGGCTGATATTCGCAAGTATTCCGACAGCGCCGAGGCGGTCGTTTCTAGGGACTGCTGGCCCTATCCGAGCTACGGTGAGTTGCTATTCAATATCTGATATTTTATAAAAAACGGATGCCTTTCGGCGTCCGTTTTAGTCTGTCAAATAAACTGTATCTGCAATGGTTGGCGGCGTTCAGCCGCATTTTTGTTTTTCTGGCGACAGGTGCGGCAGAAAAACTCCTTGTAAGCGAAAACCGCTTGATTAGCGGTTTTCAAGGGCGCGTGGGTGGTATTGGCGGGAGTAGAGCGCAGTCCGAAAATCCTTTGGATTTTCGGCGAGCGGCATTTCCGCCAAGAGAGTGTCGACTATGTCGACACTCTCAAAAAAACGGATGCCTTTCGGCACCCGTTTTTTTATAACCCTTACGGATTATCAGCAGCCACAGCCGCAGTTGTTCTCACAGCCACAGCCGGAGTTTCCGCCCCAGCCGCCGCAGCAGCAGAGTATGAGTATTAAGATGATGATCCAGGTGCAGCCACCGCCGAAACAGTTGTTATTCATTATAAAAGACCTCCTTTTTTGTCTTCATCACATACTATGCCGACACTTAAAATTGTGTTACACTATGGGGAACAAAAAAATTTAAAAAAACTTAAAAAAGTATTTGACTTTTCCTGACTTTGGTGTATAATAATAGTCAGGAAAGGTCAAAAGAGGTGTTCAAAATGAGAATGAGCGATTTGATAACCAATGAAATAATAAGGATGTTAAACGAATCGGAGGTAAACACGGCTGAAATTCAGCGCAACGAGTTTGCAAATATGATAGGCTGTGCGCCAAGCCAGATTAATTATGTGCTTTCCTCCCGCTTTACGCCCGAGCACGGATATATAATAGAAAGCCGCCGAGGCGGCGGGGGATATATCCGCATAAAAAGGGTGGTGTTAAGCCACGCTTCCGCGCTTATGCACATAATAAATTCTATAGGCGACAGTATTGACAGTATGACCACCCGTATCGTAATTGAAAACTGCACAACATCGGGAATAATATCGCCGGAGGTGGCGCGTATTATCGCGGCGGCGGTTTCGGGAAGTGTGGTTCAGTCGGTACCCGTTGAGTACAGAGATATATTAAGGGCGGCAATTCTAAAACAAATGCTTTTAACACAGATTGATTAATATTACAAAAGGAGCGATTTATATGATGTGCGATAAATGCGGAAAAAATAACGCTACTACACATATAAAACAGATAATTAACGGGGTTGTGACCGAACGGGATCTTTGTCCCGCTTGTGCGGCAAAGGAGGGCTTCGGTAAATTTTCTCACGGTTCACTTGCGGAAATGCTTTCCTCAATGTTCGGCGATATAGGCGCTATCGGTACGGGTGCGCAGACGGTGCGCTGTTCTGTATGCGGGGCGACCTTTGCGGATATTGCCGAAACCGGCAAGGCGGGCTGTGCGGACTGCTACCGCACCTTCTACAGCGAGCTTTTGCCTTATTTAAAGCGGGTTCATGGCACGGTAAAGCATACGGGCAAAATACCCAACAGTGCGCCTCTTAGCGTTAAGCCGCAGGAGGAGACGGCGGAGACCCTCAGAATGGAGCTTAACCGCCTTATAAGCGAGGAAAAATTTGAGGAGGCGGCGGTAGTCCGCGATAAAATAAAGAAATTGGAGGAAAAGGAAAATGAGTAGCTGGTATGCTGAAAAATCGCCGCAGGACGATATTGTTGTAAGCACAAGAATAAGACTTGCCCGAAATCTCGCGGGAATACCTTTTCCTGCGAGAATGACGGCAGAGCAGAGGAAGGAGCTTAACCTCAAGGTAAAAAAAGCGATTACCGAAAGCAACACGCCCTTTGCAAAGTCGCTTAAGTACATTGATATGAGCGATGTTCCGAGCATAGAGGTTAAGGCTATGGTTGAACGCCATATAATAAGCCCCGAGTTTGGGGGCAGTAATGCCGAGCGCGCTATCATACTCTCGGATGACGAGAGCATAAGTATTATGATAGGCGAGGAGGACCATATAAGGATTCAGGTTATAATGGGCGGATTACAGCTTGAAAAGGCGTATGAAACAGCCGAAGCGCTTGATAATTTGCTTTATAATTCCCTGCACTTTGCCTTTGACAGAAATTTAGGCTTTTTAACCGAATGTCCCACAAATTTAGGCACGGGACTTCGTGCGTCTGTAATGCTTCATCTGCCTGTTATCGAATCTGCGGGCGAGATTTCGCAGTTAGCCGATTCGGTGGGTAAAATAGGCTTTACCGTAAGGGGTATGTACGGCGAGGGCTCAAAGCCAATAGCTTCAATGTATCAGGTTTCAAACCAGATTACATTAGGTATCAGCGAGAAAAACGCCCTTGATAACCTTAAAATCATTACCGAACAGCTTATTGAAAAAGAACGCGCGGCAAGGGAAGGTCTTAACCGCGTAAAGGTGGAGGACACCTGTATGAGAGCATTGGGTATTTTGCAAAACTGCCGAATTTTATCCAGCGAGGAAATGATGAATTTATTATCAAGGATTAAACTCGGTATCAGTATGGGCATAATTAAAACGGAGGCTATGCCGATAAGGCTTTTAATTGAGGGTCAGCCCTATATGCTTATGAAAAAATACGGTCAGTTGGAGCCTGAAGAAAGGGATATTTACCGTGCAAACCGTATGAGAGAGGCTCTTGCATAATTAATATTAAAACCCTTAAAAGGGAGGCTATGTTTTATGAAATACAATTTTAACGGATTTACCTCAAAGGCAAATGAGGCATTAAATCAGGCGATTAGCTCAGCCGAGCAATTAGGTCACACCTATGTGGGAAGCGAGCATCTGCTTTTGGGGCTTTTAAAAATCGGCAGCGGCGTTGCGGCGGCGGTGCTTAATAAAAACGGAATTACCGCCGATAATGTCGAGGAGCTTATGCGCTCAAATATCGGCTGCGGTACGCCCACAAGGCTTTCACCCGATTACTTTACTCCCCGTGCTAAACGGGTTATAGAAACCGCTATGGCGGGGTGCGCTAATATGGGCAAAAAGTATGTCGGCACAGAGCACATTTTAATAGGCATTTTAAGCGAGGGGGATAACTACGCAATAAGGTTTATCAACGAACTCGGTGTGGATACCGCCACGCTTACAACAGAGGCGCTTAAGGCGTCCGGCATAGACCCGAGCGAGGCTGTAAGCGGTTCACAACCGACCGGCGGTAAGCAGAAGGATTCTAAGACCCCGACACTTTTAAAATACGGCAGAGATTTAACCGAAGAAGCGAAAAAGGGCAAAATCGACCCGGTTATCGGCAGAGAACAGGAAATTGAGCGTGTTATTCAGATACTTTGCCGCAGAACCAAAAACAACCCCTGTCTGATAGGCGAGCCGGGCGTAGGCAAAACCGCCGTTGTAGAGGGCTTGGCACAGAAAATTGCCGACGGAAGCGTGCCCGATATTCTTGAAAACAAGCGCCTAATCGCCCTTGACCTTACGGGAATGGTTGCGGGCACAAAATACCGCGGCGATTTTGAGGAAAGAATTAAGGCGGTTATAGACGAGGTTACAAAGGCGGGGAACATCATCCTCTTTATAGATGAGGTGCATACCATTATCGGCGCGGGCTCTGCCGAGGGCGCAACCGACGCGGCTAATATCTTAAAGCCCTCCCTTGCAAGAGGTGAGTTCCAGTTGATAGGCGCTACCACCATTTCGGAGTACCGTAAAAACATCGAAAAGGATTCCGCCCTCGAACGCCGTTTTCAGCCCGTGAACGTCGCAGAGCCGAGCGAAGAGGATACGGTGCTTATTCTAAAAGGTATTAAGGATAAGTACGAGGCGCACCATAAGGTGAAGATTACCGATAAGGCGATAGAGGCGGCGGTTAAGCTTTCCGCCCGTTATATCAGCGACAGATTTTTACCCGATAAGGCTATAGATTTAATCGACGAAGCGGCGTCAAGAGTACGCCTTACTGCCTGTGCCGCACCGCCCGAGCTTAAAGAGCTTGAGGAGAAAATCTCAAGCACCGAAGCGGAGAAGGACGAGGCTATTAATTCGCAGGAATTTGAGCGAGCCGCGTCACTTAGGGACACCGAGAAAAAGCTTAAAGAGGAATATAGAGCAACCAAGGAAAAATGGCACAAAGAAAACAGCCATATAAACGGCGAGGTAGGCGAAGAGAATATTGCCGAAATAGTATCCTCTTGGACGGGTGTTCCCGTTTCACAGCTTACCGAGGAGGAGAGCGACAGGCTGTTAAAGCTTGAAGAAGAGCTCCACAACCGAATTGTGGGTCAGGACGAGGCGGTAACGGCAGTCGCAAAGGCTATCCGCCGCGGCAGAGTAAGGCTTAAAGACCCGAAACGCCCCATAGGCTCCTTTATCTTTTTAGGGCCTACGGGAGTCGGTAAAACCGAGCTTTGCAAAGCGCTTGCCGAAGCAATGTTCGGCAGTGAAAATATGATGATAAGGCTTGATATGTCGGAGTATATGGAAAAGCATACGGTTTCAAGGCTTGTGGGCTCGCCTCCCGGATATGTCGGCTTTGAGGAGGGGGGACAGCTCACCGAAAAGGTAAGGCGCAACCCCTATTCGGTAATCCTTTTCGACGAGATTGAAAAGGCGCACCCCGATGTCTTCAATATGCTTTTGCAAATTCTTGAGGACGGCATTTTGACCGATTCGCAGGGCAGGCGGGTTGATTTTAAGAACACGGTTATAATTATGACATCTAATGTCGGCGCAAGGCTGATTACCGAAAAGAAGGTTTCCTTCGGCTTCGGCGAGAGCGGCAAGGACGAGAACAAGGATGTAAAGGAGCTTGTTTTAAACGAGCTTAAATCAACCTTCCGCCCCGAGTTTTTAAACCGTGTGGACGATATTATCGTTTTCTCAAAGCTCGACAAAGAGCAGATTGCCGAGATTTCCGAAAAGATGCTTTCAAACCTTTCGCAGAGACTTAAAAACCTCAACATTACCGCCGAATTTGACGACAGCGTGAAATACGCCCTCGCCGAAAAGGGCTTTGACCCCCGTATACGGCGCAAGACCTCTCCGCCGTGAGATTCAGAATAAAATCGAAGACCCGCTAAGCGAGAAAATCCTCGATTCTAGCGTTAAAAACGGGGACACGGTGGTTTGCACTTATAAGGACGGGGAATTTAAATTTGAGGTTAAAGCACCATAACTTTTTGTATAAGTTCGTTTTAATTCACCATAACATTACCGAAAACCTATTACTTTTTATTTCCTATAAATTCCGAATGCGCGGACGAGTGAAGAATGAATAGTGAAGAGGTAATAAGTAAAAATCCCGCCCACTTGCGTGAACGGGATTTTTGGTGCCGCTGGCCGGACTTGAACCGGCACGGTATCGCTACCGAGGGATTTTAAGTCCCTTGTGTCTGCCTATTCCACCACAGCGGCGTGCAAAAGAATTGTATTACATTTTTGTCTCTATGTCAAGAGTTTTTTGCACACAATTCTTTTAGTTTTCTCTTCTGCGCTCCTATAAAGACATTTTGGATACTATCTCGGCGGCGCGCTTGGTGATTTCGGAGAAGGTATGGGCTTCTTTTTTGCTCTCCATTTCCCTGAGAGGAAGGGTCATATA
>JAXJVI010000104.1:0-4531 GCA_036308615.1 Acutalibacteraceae bacterium
AAAAAATACGACGGCTCTGTTGTAAGCGTTGTAGCCAACCCCACAGACGGCTATGATTCCTCAATCGAATATAACGCGATAAAGGGAGGAACAATTACTATCGCGGCTTCTCCCACACCTCACGCCGAAATTCTGGCAGTTGTAAAGGATATTCTCAAGGATAAGGATATTACGCTTGACATCAAGGAATATACCGACTACGTTCAGCCGAACAACGTTGTAAACAGCGGCGAGCTCGACGCAAACTACTTCCAGCATCTCCCTTATCTCGAGGACTTCAACGCCGAAAACGGTACAAAGCTTGTTTCCATAGCGACGATTCACGTGGAACCCCTCGGTCTTTACGGCGGCAAGCAGACAACCGTTGACGCACTCAAATAAGTTTTACATCCCTTTTCTTTCGCGCCGACTGTTTTGTTACGGTCGGCGCATTTTCAAAAAATGTTATAGGCAACACCTATAGAAAGGCAGCCTCATGATAGAATTAAAAAATCTTTCCAAAACCTTCTCCACGCCCGACGGAACGCTCGACGCACTGAAAAACATCAACATCACTATTCAGGACGGCGATATTTTCGGTATAATCGGTATGAGCGGAGCTGGAAAAAGCACCCTTGTGCGGTGTATTAATTTATTGGAACGCCCCACCTCCGGCAGCGTTTGGGTGGACGGTGTGGATTTAAGTACACTCAGTAATAAAGAACTCAGAAACATCCGCCGCGACATCACGATGATATTTCAGGGCTTTAATCTGCTTATGCAGCGTACTTGTCTGAAAAACGTATGCTTTCCGCTGGAGCTGGAGGGCAAATACGGTAAAGAAGCCAAAAAGCGCGCGTTGGAGCTCTTGGAAATTGTCGGCCTGCGCGACAAGGCGAATTCCTATCCCGCGCAGCTTTCGGGCGGTCAGCAGCAGCGTGTAGCTATTGCGAGAGCACTTGCAACAAACCCAAAGGTTCTTCTGTGCGACGAAGCGACCTCGGCGCTCGACCCCAAAACGACACAGTCAATTCTCTCACTGATTAAGGAGATTAACGAAAAGCTCGGCATTACCGTTGTCATCATCACACATCAGATGAGTGTGATTGAGGAAATCTGCCGCAATGTGGCGATTTTGGAGGACGGCGAGGTAGTGGAACAAGGCACGGTCAACCGCATTTTCAGTGCGCCAAAGTCAAAGGCCGCAAAGCATTTGGTGTTCCCCGACGGCGAGAACGCACTTTTAATACGCAAGGATTCGCAGGATGTTCTGCGTGTGGTGTTCAACGGTTCATCATCCACCGATACGCCGCTGATTGCCAAAATGGCGGTAGAAATAGGCGTTTGCGCCAACATACTGTACGCCTCTACAAAGAGCGTCGGCGACAAGGCGTTCGGCAGTATGCTGCTCAGCTTTCCGAATGACGGCGTTACCGCCGCGAGAGCGGCAGATTATTTGCGTGCATTAAACGGTATTACGGTAGAGGAGGTAAAGTAATGGGAGATTTGTTTTCACAAGAGGTGTTGCAGGAAACATGGGATATTGTCATAAACGATATGCCGCTCGCGTTGTGGGAGACCTTTTACGTCACCGTTCTCGCCACCCTCTTTGCGGTTATCATCGGTCTGCCGCTCGGCGTTTTGCTTGTGGTCGGCGAAAAGGACGGAATTCTGCCTTTGCCGAAGCCTCTTATGGGATTTTTGAACGTGCTGATTAACGTGCTTCGTTCCGTGCCGTTTTTGATTCTCATGATATTGGTATTTCCTCTGACGCGCCTGATAGTCGGCACCATCGTCGGCACCACGGCGTCCATTGTTCCGCTTGTTATCGCGGCGTTTCCGTTCGTCGCAAGACTGGTCGAAAGCAGCCTGCGCGAGATAAACCCCAACATCATAGAAGCCGCGCAGAGCATGGGCGCATCGCCTTTTCGGATTATTACGAAGGTGATGATACCCGAAAGCGTGCCCTCGCTGATTTCAAATGTCACAATAGCCGTCACAACCGTGCTCGGCTACACGGCTATGAGCGGCATCATCGGCGGAGGCGGTTTGGGAAAAATCGCTATTAACTACGGCTATTACCGCTATAAATATTTGGTAATGCTGATTGCCGTTGTGATTTTGGTGCTGCTGGTGCAGTTGTTCCAAAGCGTCGGCACCCGCCTTGCGAAATCCACCGACAAGCGGCTGAAAAGCAAATAGTGAGGCAAGTTATGAGGAAAAAGAGTATTACCGTAGGCGGCAAAAAGTGGATTCCGAGCATACAGGATTGGTCTTGGATTATCTCTGTCCTGTGGATGACAGCGGCAAATTTCTGGCATCCATTCGGTTTGTTCGGATTTGTGTGTATGTTTACGCCTATCATTATCGCAATTTCGGGCAGAGGAAAAATGCACTGTGCGCGAATCTGTCCGCGCGGCTCTCTGATTGGTAAAATCGGAGCGATAGTAAATTTCGGCTTAAATCGTCCGAAATTATATTATAAAAAATGGTTTCGCCCTCTGCTGTGGGGCGTTATGATGGGAAGCTTTGCCGTTATGCTGATACTTGTTGTTCCGCGCGGAATTGATGCGCTTGGTTTTGCAGTACTAATTTTTATGGAAACAGCAACCGTATTGGCAATCATTAACGGAATTTTATTCACGCCGCGCCAATGGTGCACAATCTGCCCGATGGGATTTACTTCGGGTAATATCCGCAGTTTCAGGCAAAAGCTGTTAAGGAGGAATACAAAAGATGTCACAGCATAATAATTTGGATTTTTCTACCCGTGCCGTACACATCGGCAACGAGATTGATAAAGAAACGGGCGCTATCCGCCGTCCTATTACAATGGCTAACAGCTACGCCCTGCCGTATGACCCCACCGACATGAACTGGTCGTCGGCTGACGGCAATTTATATACGCGTAACGGCGGAGCGAACCAAAAATATTTGCAGGAAAAGCTCGCTTCTCTTGAAGGCGGCGAGGACTGCGTAGTGCTCGCAAGCGGAGTAGCCGCGCTGTCGGGACTGTTTTTTTCGCTGCTGCGAACAGGCGATCACGTCATCTTTTCAAGCGTTACATACATCGCCGTTTACCGACTGCTCAATGAGCTTTTTAACAATAAATTTAAGGTTGAAACAACCATTGTTGATACCAGCGATTTGGAAGCCGTCAGGGCTGCCGTTAAATCAAACACCAAGCTGATACATATCGAAACACCGGGCAATCCGACCCTCAGCGTTTCCGACATAGAGGAGATTGCAAAAATCGCCCACGAAAACGGAGCCCTGCTCTCTGTTGACAATACCTTCGCTTCGCCCTACAGTCAGCGCCCGATTGAGCTCGGCGCGGATTTTGTTGTTGAAAGCCTTACCAAATATATCAACGGTCACGGCGACGCAATGGGCGGAGCAATTATCGGTAAAAAGGAGCACCTCGATATTGTCCGCGCGCAGGCGCAGGTGAATCTCGGGGCGACAATCAGCCCGTTTAACGCGTGGCTGATTATGCGCGGCTCGGTAACTTTGCCTTTACGTATGCAGCAGCATAACGACAACGCGCTCAAAATCGCGCTGTGGTTAGAAAAACAGCCGTGCGTCAGTTTTGTAGCCTATCCGGGTCTTGAGGGTAACAACGGTCACGAAATCGCCAAAAAGCAGATGATAAACGGTTTTGGCGGTGTGCTTTCTTTCGGGCTTAAAGCTGACCACGATACGCATAATCGTTTTGTGCAAAACCTGAATATCATTACCTCCGCTGTCTCGCTCGGCCACGACGAGAGCCTGATAGTCTTTCTCGGTGAAAATGACGAGCGGCAATATCTCTATCCCGAAGAATTTCACAACGGCTTTTTCCGCTTCAGCGTAGGAATTGAGGATGTGAACGACCTGATAGAAGATTTAAGTCAAGCGTTTCAGAATACTGGTTTGCAGTAAAATTTACATCCTGAAAAAATGCGTTTGTCCGAGGTTTTTCTTTGGCTGTAAGGCTGATGGTTGAAGCGATGAGCAGCGCAAAAAACTGACGCGCCCTGTTTCGTCCCGTATCGCGCAAGTAAAATGTTGGAGAATGTACCCGACATCGCACAACAAAGCCCACACACCAGATTTGTCGCGGTTTGTGGGCGTAAAAAGGCACAAGCCCAGAGTCCGGATGGATTCTGAAGCTTGTGCCTTTTTGATTGTGTCGCAGTACTAAGCTATGTGTTTGTGTGACAACAAAGAGCCGCGTGAAGCGTTTGTATAGTACCTTACATAATCATAAATTGCAAGAGTGTTTTGAAAAAAATATTTTAGATTTTCAAAAATTGATACGCTGTAATCAAAGAATACGGAACTTAGTTATCCTTCCTTTTTCTGTTTGGAAAACAGCCCTCGAGCCAGTCGATGTACTCCTCGGGAGTTATATTTCCGGCAGAGCATTCATCACGCTTGACAAGAGCCTCGTACTTCCATTTTTTGAAATCGTTTTTCTTGATTTGATTGACTTTTACGCGAGCGGAGTAACGCCGATAATATTTTCGATAGATCGGAATCGCTTTGTTCTCCGCCATTTTCTTTTTATAGT
>JAXJVI010000105.1:0-4871 GCA_036308615.1 Acutalibacteraceae bacterium
CCCCCACATCTATTATGCAGTAACGCCTTAATATTCCAATCTGAGGCGCGGCAAGCCCTACTCCCTCCGCCTTATACATAGTCTCCGCCATATCGTCAAGGGTAGTCGCCAGTCTTTCATCAAAGGTCATCTGGGTGCGGCAGACCTTTCTTAAAACCTCGTCTCCTAATTTTACTATGTTCCGTATTGCCAAAACCTTTCCTCCTAAATAATGTTGTCAGGATTCATATCCGCGATTACCGCCGTATCGGGTAACCGCTTAATTTCGAGCGCCGTTCTTAGCATTTCCCTGAATCTTTTACTGTTTTTGCATTTTATAATCATTCTGTATCGGTATTTTCCGTTCACTATGGGAACCGATGCGGGTGCGGGACCTAAAATTATTAACTTAACATCGGCGTATTCACCCTTTAGCATTTCCTTGATTTTACAGAAAATGCCGTTTATCGCCGTTTCGGCGTTTCGTCGAATATCGGCGCGGGCTGAAACCATGCAAATATCGCAGTAGGGCGGGTAAATCATAAGTTTGCGGGTCATTATCTCGCTTTCATAAAAGCCCTCATAATCCTGCTTTGCGGCAAGGCCTATAAGCTCGCTGTCGGGGTTTACCGACTGGACTATGGCAAGACCCGCGTTTTCGCCCCTGCCCGCTCTGCCTACAACCTGTGTAAGCAGGGAAAATGTGCGCTCAAAGCTTCTGAAATCCTCGCTGAAGGCGGCGCTGTCCGCCCCTAAAACGCCCACAAGGGTGACATTCGGGAAGTCAAGCCCCTTTGCGACCATCTGCGTACCTAAAAGTATATCGTACTCCCCCACCGCAAAGGCGTTTAAATACTCGGAATAAGACTCGCGGGCTAAGGTACTGTCCGCATCAACCCGCAAGACCCTCGCTTTCGGGAAAAGGTTTTTTATCTCCTCTTCCAATCTTTGGGTTCCCGCCCCCAAAAATTTCATATGCTCGTTGCCGCACTCGGGGCATTTTGTATCCGCCGAGGCAGAATAACCGCAGTAATGGCACATCAGTCTGTGATTAGCCGAATGATATGTAAGGGAAATACTGCAGTTAGGACAGGTCATAACATACCCGCAATTAGGGCAGGAAATATATGTATTATGCCCTCGGCGGTTTAAAAGAAGTATAACCTGTTTTTTATTATCAAGCGTCTCATTGACCGCCTCATAAAGCCTGCGGCTTACGGGGGAGGAATTACCGCTTAATATCTCTTTTTTCATATCCACGGTTTCTACCTTAGGCAAAACCGCACCGCCGTAGCGTTTTGTAAGACGGAAGAGGGAATATTTACCCTGTTTCGCCGCGGTAAAGCTTTCTACCGAAGGGGTCGCCGAAGCCAAGCACAAAAGCCCTTTATTATACCGCGTTCTGAAGGCGGCAAGCTCCCTTGCGTGAAAACGGGGAGACTGCTCCGACTTGTAGGTGTGCTCCTGCTCTTCATCAATTATAATAAGTCCTAAATTGTTAAATGGGGCGAAAACCGCGCTCCTTGTCCCAAGGGCTATAAGCGCCTTTCCGCTTCTCACCCGCTCCCACTCGTCCATACGGGCGCCCTGGGACATCGCGCTGTGAAAAACCGCCACCTTATCTCCGTAACGCTCGGTAAAAATCCTCAGCATCTGCGGTGTAAGGGCAATTTCAGGCACCATCACAATAACCCCTCGCCCTTTAGCCGAAACCTCGTCCGCAAGCTTTAAAAACACCTGCGTTTTGCCCGAGCCCGTTATACCGTAAAGGAGGGAAATATTGCCGTTTTGCTCGTTATATTTTGAAATAAGCCCGTCAAAGGCGGTTTGTTGTTGGTCTGTAAGGGTGATTTCGGCACTTTCGGCAACCGCAATACTTTTTCTCTCGGTTCTGAAAACCCGCTTTTCAAAGCTTATAAGCAGATCTCGGCTTATAAGACCGTCAATCACCGACTGCGAAACACCCGTAAAGTATTTAATTTCTTTAACGCTTATACCGTCCGTCCCGCTTACAAGCCCCGCCACCTCACGCTGTCTTTGAGTCAGCTTTAGGCCTTCAAGCTCATCATACGGTACGGCAAGTCTCACCCATTTTTCGTTAGCGTCGTTTATCCTGCGCTTGGGCTCGCGGCTTAAGATAAGCGCCTGTTTTTCGGTCATACAGGCTAAAAGCTCACCCGTTACGCCGAATTTTCGCCTTAGACTGTCCGCGTCCTTTTCGCCCTTTGACTTAAGGTAGTCGAAAATTTCTTTTTCGGTACCGCCCAGCGAAGAAAGCAGGGAAAATTCCTCATTAGCCGAATAAAAGCTTGTAAGCTTAAAGCTAAGCCCCGCGGGCAGAGCCGCGTGTATCGCCTCATAGTATGTGCAGAAATAATTTTCCCGCATATACTCGCAAAGCGCCAGCATTTCCCCGCTTAAAACAGGGGTATTGTCCGCAACCGAAAGAATGGCTTTAAGCCCCTTAAGCTCGGCTGCTTCAAGCCGAAAAATCATACCCTGTTTTTTAAGGTTTCCCTTTCCGAAGGGCACGGTGACCCGCATACCGGGGTAAGCCCTTCCCTGAAGCTCGGGCGGAATTATATAGGTATAAAGCCTGTCAAAGGCAAATGTCGCACCGTCGAGCGCGATTTGTGCCGTAAGGCCCTCCATCACAATTCCTCCCTACTTAAAAATTGCTTTTAAGCGTCCAGCTCTCCCGCCAATTTATCAATAGCCATACTTACGGGCTTTTCGGTTGTAATTTCACCGGATTCCTCTATTTTTTTTGAAATCTCACGCGCGTTATACGCGATATCGATTACAAGACGGTATCTGTTGTCATAATTCTTAATAAGTTTTCCTATGTTGGGATTCAGCATTTTGAAAGCACCTCATCAATAATATTTTTCTGTCTGTCGGTTTTAAAGCTTGAGCTTAAAATCACAGATAATATATTATCGGCTGCCGCCGTAATATTGTCGTTTACAATAATATAATCGTATTCCGACGCGCGTTTAATCTCGCCGAGCGCGCTGTTAAGCCGCTTTTCTATAAGCTCCTCGGACTCGGTTCCCCTGCCCCTTAATCTTCTTTTAAGCTCATGGAAGGAGGGCGGCATAATAAATATGCTCACCGCCTCGGGCAGTTTTTTTCTTATCTGCGCCGCGCCGTTTACATCTACCTCTATAATAATGTCCTTACCCTCTGCGACAGCCCTTTCAACAGGCTCGCGCGGAGTTCCGTAGTAATTCCCCACAAAGACATTATGCTCAAGAAGCATATCGTTTTCAATCATATACTCGAATTTTTCACGGGAAATAAAATTATATTTATCCCCCTCTTTTTCGCCCTGACGCATCGGTCTTGTCACAGAGGAAATCGAAAACAGCAAATCGGGTCTGTTCCTAAAAAGCTCGGCTAAAACCGTGTCCTTCCCCGAACCGGACGGACCTGATATTATAAATACACCGCCCTTATTCATCTTCTTCCTCCTCATCAAGTGCCTCCTCGTCCTCAATCATACGGTTTGCAACCGTTTCCGACTGGAGATAGGTTAAAATTATGTGGTCGCTGTCGGTTATAATAACCGCCCTTGTGCGCCTGCCGTGGGTGGCGTCAATCAGCGTGCCGCGTTCCTTCGCGTCCTGAATTATGCGCTTAATCGGCGCAGATTCGGGGCTTACTATCGCAACCATACGGCTTGCCGACACCATATTTCCGAATCCGATATTAACAAGCTTCATATTTTACCGCGTCCTTTATTCGATATTTTGTATCTGCTCTCTTATTTTCTCGATTTCCGATTTTATATCAACCACCGTGTGGGCGATTTCAATATCCTGCGCCTTTGAGCCTATGGTGTTTGCCTCCCTGTTCATTTCCTGAACAATGAAGTCAAGCTTTCTGCCTATCGGCTCGGCGGAGTCAAGCAGACTGCAAAACTGTCTAATATGGCTTTTAAGCCTTACGGTTTCCTCGGCAACCGCAACCTTGTCGGCAAATATCGCGGTCTCGGTTAAAAGCCGCTGCTCGTCAACCTGAACATCGCCTATAAGCTCCCTTATTTTCTGCTCCAATTTCTCGCGGTATGCCTTTACGGTTTCGGGCGAACGCTCCTCTACAAAGGCGACCCTTTCTAAAATAAAATCCGTTCTGGCCTTAACATCGTTTTTAAGGCGTTCTCCCTCTGCCTCGCGCATAGAAATAAAGCTTTCCATCGCTTCCTCGGCGGTTTTAAGCACCGCCGCCGTAACCGTTTCCTCGGGAAGTGACTGTTTTTTTACCGTGAAAAGCTCGGGATTAGTTACGAGGGAGGACATCTTCACATCATTTTTTATGCCGTACCGCCGCGACATATCCTTAACAGCCGCAAGATAGGCTTCCGCATACGCCGCGTTAAGCTCAACTACAGCCGCGTTCTCGCTGTTATCCTCAATTATGACCGACGCCTCTAACTTTCCGCGGGAGATTTTCTGCTGACAATAGCTTTTGAGCTTTTCGTCAAGGAACATATAGCCCTTAGGCAGTCGCGAGGCAAACTCAAAATACCTGTGGTTGACAGATCTCAATTCAACCGTTATGTTAAGTCCGTTTTCCGAGTACTTTGCTCTGCCGAAGCCGGTCATACTTCTTACCATTATTTTCACTTCCAAAAATCAATATAGTATTTCATATTATTTTATCAAAAATACCCCCTTAATGTCAACCTTTTAATGCGTTTGTAACCTTTTTTTAACCATTTTCACTCATATTAACACATTTAATTTATAAGCATATAATATTTGTAGGTGTTGATTGACATTAACATATTTTCCCGTAAACCAGAAAAATTTAAAATCAGCTATTGACAAATCTGTTTTTTATGTTATAATAATTCTTGCTTGTTTGGGGCATTAGCTCAGTTGGTTAGA
>JAXJVI010000106.1:0-6455 GCA_036308615.1 Acutalibacteraceae bacterium
AAAATCCTGCAGAAGACGGGCAAGCTTAAAAACACGGTGGAGTCATACGATAAGCTTTGCTCGTCTTATGACGATTTGCTTGTTTTGATTGAGATGGGGGACGAGGAGGGAGATCTATCCCTTGTGGAGGAAATCACCGCCTCCCTTGATGAGTTTGAAGGCGGACTTGCCTCTCAAAGACTTCAAACCCTGCTTACAGGCGAATACGATAACAACAATGCAATCCTCACCTTCCACGCGGGTGCGGGCGGAACCGAGGCTATGGACTGGGTTTCAATGCTCGTGCGTATGTATACCCGCTGGAGCGAGCGGCACGGCTTTAAGGTGCAGCTACTGGACTTTCTTGACGGGGACGAGGCGGGTCTTAAAAGCGCGGTTATGCTTATTGAGGGGGATAACGCCTACGGCTATTTAAAGAGCGAGTCGGGGGTTCACCGTCTTGTAAGGGTATCGCCCTTTGACGCTTCGGGCAGAAGACATACCTCCTTTGCTTCACTTGAGGTTATGCCCGAAATCAGCGATGACGCCGATATCGAAATCCGCGAGGAGGACATAAAAATGGATGTTTTCCGTTCCTCGGGTGCCGGCGGTCAGCACATTAACAAAACCTCCTCTGCGGTGCGCCTTACCCACATTCCCACGGGAATTGTGGTTGCCTGCCAGAATGAGCGAAGCCAGTTCCAAAACCGCGAGCAGGCGATGAAGATGTTAAAGTCAAAGCTGCTTGAAATTAAAGAGCGTGAGCATCTTGAAAAAATTGAGGATATAAAGGGCGTTCAAAAGGAAATCGCCTGGGGCTCGCAGATCCGCTCCTATGTATTTATGCCCTATACCCTTGCAAAGGATCACCGCACCGGCTTTGAATCGGGAAACATTAACGCTGTTATGGACGGCGATTTGGACGGCTTTATCAACGCCTATTTAAAGGCGTCTTCAAAGGGAGAATTACAGAATGCTTAATAACACTGTTTCGGTCGCAATAGACGGCCCGGCGGGAGCGGGCAAAAGCAGTATTTCCCGCATTGCGGCGAAAAGGCTTGGCTTTATTTATGTTGATACCGGAGCTCTTTACCGCGCGGTGGGGCTTAAATTTTCGCTCTCGGGGGCGGATACATCTCTTAACTGCGATATCGACGGAATTTTAGCTGATACTACTGTTGATATCCGTTTTAAGGACGGCGAGCAGAGGGTTTACCTTGACGGCAGGGATGTATCGGAGGAAATACGCACCCCCGCCGCCTCAATGATGGCGTCGGCGGTCTCCGCACGACCTCAGGTGAGAGCCTTTTTGCTTGAGATGCAAAGAAGGCTTGCAAGGGAAAATAATGTGGTTATGGACGGAAGAGATATAGGCACCGTCGTTCTGCCCGACGCCGAGGTTAAAATCTACCTTACCGCCTCTGCCGAGGTTAGAGCCGAGAGAAGGCTCAAGGAGCTTATAGAAAAGGGCGAGAATGTCACCTTTAAAGAGGTTTATGACGATATGGTAAAGCGGGATTATGACGATATGCACAGGGAAATCGCCCCCTTAAAGCAGGCGGAGGACGCAGTGCTTGCCGATACTACCGACTGTAATTTTGAAGAATCGGTAGAGCTTATTTTAAAAATAGTAGAGGAAAAGAGGGCGAAAAATTGAAGATAACGCTTGCAAAAACCGCGGGCTTTTGCTTTGGAGTGAACCGCGCGGTGCAGTCGGTTTACGATTTGCTTGACAGGGGAGAGCGAGTGTGCACCTTAGGCCCCATAATTCACAACCCCCAGCTTGTTGAGGAATTAAAGCAAAGGGGAGTAAGGATTGTCGAATCGCCCGAAGAGGTAAAGGAGGGAGAAACCCTTGTTATCCGTTCCCACGGTGTTGAGCGGAGTGTGACCGAAAGGGCAAAGGATTTAGGAGTCAAAACCGAGGACGCAACCTGCCCCTTTGTGGCGAAAATTCACAGCATTGCGGCAGAAAAGGGTCGGGAGGGCTGCGTCACCTTAATCGCGGGGGACGCTTCTCACCAAGAGGTTAAGGGTATTGTCGGACACTGCACGGGGGAGGCTTTTGTCTTCTCCGATGCAAATGAACTGACAAAATTATTGGCAGAAAATGAAAATTTTGCCGAAAAAAGGATTATTTTGGTCTCTCAAACAACATTTAACGAAAAAATTTTTATAAAATGCCGAAATATTTTAAAAAAAGTATGTACAAATGCGGAAATTTTTGATACAATATGTAATGCAACTTCTATGCGCCAGCAGGAAGCCCGCGAGCTGTCCGAAAAGAACGATGTAATGGTTGTCATCGGCGGAAGGCACAGCTCAAACACAGCAAAGCTTTATGATGTGTGCAGGGAAAAATGCGGTAGAACCTATCTTGTGGAAACAGCATCGGAGCTATCCGAAATCGATTTTACAGACTGCGGTTCGGTGGGAGTTGTTGCAGGCGCGTCTACGCCCGCAGGTATTATAAAGGAGGTTATTAAAACCATGTCGGAAAATTTACAACCGGTTGAAGAACAGGCGGAGGTAAAAGAACCTGTTCAAAAAAGCTTCGAGGAAATGACGGATGAGGAAGCATTTGAGGCTTCTCTAAGCGGATTAACAGGCGACCAGAAGGTTTGCGGTACTGTTATCGCTGTCAATCCTACCGAGATTACGGTAGACATCGGCAGAGGAGTTACAGGCTATGTCACCGCGGACGAGTTCTCTAATGAGCCTGATGTGAAGCTTATGGATGAAGTTAAGGCGGGCGATAAGCTTAATCTTATCATCATGAAAATCAATGACCAGGAAGGAACCGCGATGCTTTCAAAGCGCCGTTACGATGCTATTGCCGGTTGGGACAATATTGTTGCCGCCAAGGATTCGGGCGAAATCGTTACAGGCTTTGTCAAGGATGTTATCAAGGGCGGCGTTGTTGCCTACTCAAACGGCATCAGAGTGTTCATTCCCGCGTCACAGGCTACCGCTTCAAGGGGCGAACCGCTTGAGGACTTGAAGGGTAAGGAGGTTTCCTTCCGCATTATCGAAATCGGCCGCGGAAGAAGAGCTGTAGGCTCTATCCGCAGTGTGCTTAAGGAGCAGCGCAAGGAGGCTGAGGACAAGATTTGGGAGACAATCGCTGTCGGCGACCGTTTCACAGGTACGGTTAAGTCCCTTACAAGCTACGGCGCCTTTGTTGACATCGGCGGTGTGGACGGTATGGTTCACATTTCCGAGCTTTCCTGGCAGAGGATTAAGAATCCGTCGGAGGTTGTGCTGGTCGGCGATACCGTTGAGGTATATGTTAAGGCGCTCGACCCCGAAAAGAGGAAGATTTCTCTCGGCTACAGAAAGCCCGAGGATAACCCGTGGGTTATTTTCGAGAATAACTACAATGTAGGCGATACCGTTAAGGTAACTATCGTAAGTATGACTACATACGGCGCGTTTGCCCGCATTATTCCGGGTGTTGACGGTCTTATCCACATTTCGCAGATTGCTAATAAGCATGTTGCAAAGCCGCAGGATGAGCTTACCGTAGGTGAAGAGGTTGACGCTAAGATAATAGCCGTTGACTCCGAGAAAAAGCGTGTAAGCCTTTCTATCCGCGCTCTGCTTGAGGATAGCGAGCCCGCCGCGGAGGAGACTGCTGCAGACGCCGCTGACGAGGTAGTTTTCGAGTCCTCGGACGAGACTGCTCCCGCAGAGGAAACCGCTGAATAATCTTATATTTTAAAGCTTATAAATTATAAAAGAGGCTTAAAAAAACACAAGCTCGGCAAAAGCAGGAAAAAGCTTTTGCCGAGCTTATTTGCGTTTAAGCGGACAAACCCCGATTTGTTTTTTTACAACCTTGTTTTTTATCCAAACAGGGTATTGAATGTTTCGTGAAGATACGCCGAAGCGGTTACACCGTCCTTCGCGGGGACATAGAATATACAATAGCACAGCACCGCCAAGACAATAAGCAACAGTACGGATATAACGAGAATCGGAAGATTTCCCGAAAGCGGAGATTTGCGTTCCCCTGCGTAATTATCGGGAGCGTGATACGGCGAATTACCGTCTTCATCTAAAGCATAGCCGTGACTGCGATAGCCCATGCGGTTTTTCGGGGGCTTTTCGGGCTCAATGAAAAGCCCGGACTCCTCCTCGGTATGCGACGGCTCGGCGGCAGGTTGGTCATCGGCTTCAAAAATCATACCGCCTTCAAGGGTCACACCCTCCGCATTAGAGGAAAAATCGGAAAGCGGCTTATCGGCAGGCTCTTCTGTTTCTGCTTCCGCTTCTGCCTCTGTTTCCGTCTCAGTCTCAACGGCCTCCTCGGTCTCTGCCTCGGTAATTTCAGCAGCGTTGCCGTCTTCCGTCCCTTCGGTTTCTTCCTGCGTTTCCTCGGCGACAGCGTTTGCGGGGGCGTTGGTTTCTTCGGGCGCATTATCGGGAATCGGTTCGGGCGAAGCGATAACTGCGGATACTTCCTGTGCGGTATCCTTTGCCTTTGCCTTTATTTCAAGGGTGCAAAGCTCCTCTATATATGGATGAATAAGGGTTTTCATAACCGCTTTGCGAAGCTCTCTGTCATCAGAAAGCAGTATCATAGACTGCGGGCCGCTCTCAATAACACAACCGCCGAACTCACCGTCAGGCGTGACAAGCGGAGTGGCACCGTTGATAACGCTGATACTTTCCTCAGACTTAATGCCGTACATACTCTTATCAATTTCGGTCAGGGTTTTGGCAATAGATTTAGCGGTCGTTTCAATAATCCCCTCTTCCCCCGAAAGCTTACCGGCAATGATTATCACACGGCTGCGGGACACCGCCCTTGCCAAATCGTGTACCAGCGTCTTTTTATCCGACGCCTTATCGGTAAGCAGTCTCATACGGCAGCAGCCGCAGAGATTAAATTCCATTTCAAAATCGGTATTGGTTTTATAATAGATTATATCCACCTTGAGATTCTGTAGCATATATGCTCCCCCTTTATTATCAGTCAAAAGGATAGTCTATTCCTCGGTCGTCATACCAACGCTTCGGGTATCTCGGCGATGAATTTGCGGTCGCCCTTGAGGTATCTACGGAAACATCCTCGCCCTCACGGGTTTCCCTTGCCATCACAACAAATCTCGCGTTATCAAAATCATATGTGCAGGTGACAAGCGTAATTATATTATCGCCGTTTTTAACATCAACCCCCGTGTTTATAAGACTGCGCTCTCGCGCCTCGTTAACCCAGGAATCAAAATCCTCATCGTCAATAAAGCTTTTTCTCGAAATATTATAAATATAACCGTTATCGTCTGCCTTGGAAGCGTTTAGCACAAACGCCGCGTAAATCTTATATGTACTCTTTTTGTAAAGCGTGGAAAATTCTACTGTAGGATTTTGCTTATAAAAGCTAAGCTGCTTATATTTTGTAAGATTGCCGAACATAGAGCCGTTTTTCATATGATGTCCGTATATTACAAGGTTTTTATCGGTCTCCCCCTCGGTTATCACATTTTGACAGTCAAAAAACAGAGCCCCGTATATGCTTTTTTGCTTTTGCTGATTATGGTTTAAATAAAAATCGTTATTGTCGGTTTGATAAATCGGATTATCTATCTTAGTATTGGGTACGGTTATCCAGCCCTTAAAATCGCTGTTTTCCCTAAGCATAAGTTCAATTACCGAAGGCTGCGGCTCTTCTTCCGTTTCACTCGTATGCCATACCGAGCGAGCCTCCTCCACAATACTGTCCTGATGCTTTGCGTTTAAAAAATAATTCGCTATATACACGGCGGAGACGATAAAGACTGTAAGCGTTATCAGGAAAAACACCTTAATAATTATCTGCTTAAGGTTATCCCGCCGGTTCGGAATATAGGATAAATACAACCTGTGAAAAATACCGTCTTTTTCTTTTGCGTGTTTCATTTTTTCGACTCTCCGATTACTTTTATTATAAGCTTAAATATTTCATAAACCGCCGTTTCCCTTACATAATCGCGGGAAAGCGGTTCAATGTTGAGCTCCTCTGCCTGAACCCCGCCGTCATACGCCGCCGCTATATATACAAGCCCGGGATCGTGCCCCTCCGAGCCGTCGGGCCCCGCCACACCCGTGACCGAAACGCCTATGCTTGAATCCGCCGATTTACGGACATTTACCGCCATCTGTAAAGCGGTTTCCCGGCTTACCGCGCCGAGGCGTTCGAGGGTTTCCCCCTCCACTCCTAAAATTTTATTTTTTATTCGGCAGGAATAAGAGGTAATTCCCAGCTCAAAAACAGAGGAGGTGCCCGGAACTGCGGTGATATACGCCGAAACAAGTCCGCCCGTGCAGGACTCCGCCGTAGCGACCGTCATATTATTTTCCTTCAACAGGGCAACCGCTTTAAGCCCGAGTTCATAAACCTTACCGTTCATATCTCTACCGCTTTACAAAATTATTTATTCAATGTATGAATACTGCGTTTCATTTACCGCTTTTTCCACAAGCCGTTCCACATC
>JAXJVI010000107.1:0-2131 GCA_036308615.1 Acutalibacteraceae bacterium
ATACTGACAACCTCTGTCGCTGTGATATATTGCACCTTCAGGTCTATTAGGATTTTTTCCTACTGCCATATTAAATGCATTTTGCACGATTTCCTGTCGTTGATGCTTGGCTATATCCCAACCTACCAACCTTCTTGTAGCCACATCTATTACTCCACATACATATATCTTTTGTCTGTAACAGTTAAGCACGGTTATATCTGAACACCAAAGATAATTTGGCTCTTTTACGCTAAATTTATCTTTTATTAGATTTTCTTCTATGTATTGTTCCTCTGTCGGTTTGGGTTGTTTTGGTTTGCCTGTTCTTCCGCTTTTTGCAACCAATCCATATTTCTTCAGTATTTTTGCTATGCGGTACTCACTGATATCTATGCCTTCGTTAAGCAATTCTTTTCGTATCCGTATTCTACCGTAATTTCTATTGTGTTTTTTAAAACAGTTAATTACAGTCTTTTCTACCGCTGTTTTTTCACTTACACTCTCTACCTTATGACTGTAATATCCGCTTTTTGACACCTGCAACATTCGGCATACTATGTTGGTGTCATATTCACACAACTCTTTTTTAGCAAAATCTAAGCGTTTTTGTTTTCTTTCGCAAAGTATGCCGCTGCTTTTTTTAAGATCTCTACCTGTTGCCTTAATTCCTCATTTTCTTTTTGCAGTTTTTTCAGTTTCGCCTCTTCCGGTTTTAGATGTCCTTTACCCACAAATGCTGCGTCTCCATAGGTTTTGTACTCGTCTATCCAACGATAAAGCATTATGTGCCCTATGCCCATTTTGTCGGCCACGGTTTTAACCTTGACTTCGTCTTTTAAAACCAACTCACAGGCCTTGACCTTAAACTCCTTTGTGTAATTCACTTTCTTTTTCATTTTGTTCACTCTCCTGAAAATATTTTACCAACATTTTCACTCTTTGAACAGTCCGTTTTTACTATACAACTTTCGATTTTTACTTCTCACCTCTTCACTCTTACCTAAAAAGTCCTGTGGGCTTTAGGAAGTAATAAGTTGGATTAAGAGCGAAGAAGTTAGTTCACTAACTGCAAAATCTATGATTCCCTATCGTTGTTATAACCGGGCGGGAGAAAATCCATTTGCTTGTCGCGGTGCTCGGATTATAGTAATAGATCGCGCCGCCGCTGGGGTCAAGGCCGTTTATCGCGTCCCGCGCGGCGCTGTATGCGCTGTCCGCCACGGATTCATAAAACTGCCCGTCGTTAAGGCAGGAAAACGCCCCTTTTTGATAAATCACTCCCGAAAGTGTGTCGGGAAAGGAGGGGTGTTCGATTCGATTTAATATGACCGCGCCCACCGCCACCTGACCCAAATAGCTTTCTCCCCTCGCCTCTGCCGAAATAATGCGCGCCAACAAATCGTAATCCGAGGAAGAATAACCGCCGTAGGAATTACCGCCGGACGATATGCCGAGCGCTTTTAGGGTCTTCTCCCCTGCTATGCCGTCAGGCTGAAGCCCGTTGTCGCGCTGAAAGCTTTTTACGGCAGACTGCGTCCTTGTTCCGAAAATTCCGTCCACGGTATAATCGTAATAGCCCTTTTCCTTTAGCGCTTGCTGAACAGCCGCCACCTCATCCGAGCGAGAGCCGATTTTTGAAAGCCCCGAAACAGAGATTCCGCAAACTCCAAACAGCATTGTAAATGTAAGCAAAATCACGAAAATGCGTTTCATTATTACATCCACCCTTTTAGATTTATTATCAATATCCTACCCGAGGATATTAAAAATATTCTTTTTCAGGTAAAAAATTATTTTTCGTCAAAAAAATTATTTATTCCCTGCCCTGCTTTGACAAATTATATACCCTCACCGCCGTATAATTAGAGTGAAGAAAAATACGGCGGTGATTTTAATTGAAGGATATTGTAAAAATATCAGAAAAAACGGAAAAATTCAATCACAGTGAGCTGATTGCGGCGGGAGCCACCCACGCTTTGGCGGCGGCGGCAGGGTTTATAGCCGCGCGGGCGGCGGTTGCGGACAAGCTTTTGCCCTTCGGTATATCGGTTGCGGCAGGCGTTTCGCTGACATACACCCCATCCGCCGCAATCGGAGTTTTTTTAGGCTACTTTATCCCCGCGCTTGACACGGGCGGTTTTCGCTATAT
>JAXJVI010000108.1:0-11850 GCA_036308615.1 Acutalibacteraceae bacterium
CTAATTTTGCTTTCTTACAATGCCGTATTCATCATCAAGCTGAAAATACGGACAGTTATAGGTCTGCGAGGACAAGCATTTCATCATTTCGTCCTCGTCAAGCTCTACCTCGCAGTACATACAGTCGCTTTCCTCGTCATACACATAATTAGTACAGCTTTCACACGCCGTCTTTTTCATTTTTCAGCTTCTCCTTAAAATCTGCCTTCTTTTCCGCAAATCTTTCAAAAACCGCCTTATAGCGTCCGTTTTTAAGATTAGGGAAGGCTTTAAAAATACGCTTATGAACAAAGCCGCGGCTTTCAAACTGGCGTTTATATTCCGCCGCCTTTTTCTCGTACTCCGCCTTAAGTTCTTCAAGCTTAGGTTTGCTTTCCTCTACAAGCTCATCGCCCTTTGCCTTGGCGTTTATTGCGGTTTCGCTTATATTCTCCCCTATCTTATCCGAGAGAGCTTTAAGTGCTTTTTCCGCCTCAAGCATTGCGTTCAGCTTTTTAGGCAGCTTTGCGAGCGCAACCACGGTTATAACAAGATCGGTAACAAAAACCGCAAGGAAGACCGACATAAGTATAATCCCCAACACAAAGGGAGTTTTCTTAATAAGTACAAACACAAACGGGTGTACCGCCCCGACAATAAAAGCCGCCGCAAGTCCCCAGAGTATGGTAAATTCAAGGCATATGTAACCCTTTACATTAAAGGGCTTATCGGAATAGTCCCACCACTTATCCTGAAAAAATTTTTCAAGCACCCAGCCTGTGACAAATTCAAGGGTGGTTGTAAGTCCCGCAGAGCCTAAAAAGAGAAAAATCAGATTAGATCTCAGCCCCCACAAAAAAGTTACAACAATAAGCATGCCCACCCCGTAAATAGGGCAGACAGGGCCGTTTAAAAAGCCTCGGTTCACGAATTTTCCCTTATGCACCGCCGCGTAGGCGACCTCGGAGCACCAGCCTAAAAAGGCGTAAACAAGAAAAATCCATACCGCCTGATACAAATTTTCGGGCATAATTTTTTTCTCCTTTTATCCCGTTATTCCGATTCGTTCGGTGCGGTATCGGATTCGGACGGGACGGTTTGGCTTGGCTCAGAGGAGGAAGGCGCTTCGGAATCCACAGGGGACGAGGTGCTTTCGGTTGGCTCATGTTCGGAAGAACCGGACGGCTTTGAGGGGCTTGTTGCCTCAGAGCTTACGCTTTCCGACGAGGTGTCTCCGCCCTCTCCGGGCTTAGAGGCGCTTGCCGAGGAGCTTGCTTTTGAGGAAGACGCCGATGATGAGGTTTTGCTTGCGACCGACGCAGTTGACGAGCTCTTGCTTGAGGAGGCTGTGACAGAGGAAGTATGGCTCGAAGCCGATGAGCACGAGGCTGTCTTGCTCGAAGAAGAATATCTGCTTGCATACCAATCGTTTTTCTCGACACCGTTTATCTCAATATAATCCTCCGGGGTTATATCGTTGTAAATAAAGGCTCTTATTATTTTGCCCGCATAGTCCAAATCATAATAAAGGCAGGAGCCGTAGCCGCTTATGCTTTTTGACTCCATCCGATACTCGTCAAGGGGAACACGGCTTTGCTCAAAGGTGGGGGAAGCGAGCAGAATATTAACGGCAAGGCTCATAATCTGCGAATAAGAGAGGGAGGTTTCGCTGCAGGGAATAAGCGATTTTGCAAGGCTGATATACTGGGCTGTGTTCAAGGTGACCGCCTTATTAAAAAGCTGTTCCATAACATATCTCTGGCGGTCGGTTCTGCCGAAGTCGTCATTCGTTCCCTCAATATTCGCGGCGTGCCTTATTCTCGCATACGCCACCGCCTGAACGCCGTTTAGGTGCTGAAGCCCCGCTTTTTTTACAAGATATTTTGACGGGTCAATCCCCATATAATTGCACTGCTCCGCAATCATACCGTTTATGCCCCAGTTAATCCTTACGCCGTTCTCATAGCCATAAGCGTTAAGCTCGCCCTCCGCAAGCTCAACATCAATACCGCCTACCGCGTCTATTATATCCGCCATACCGTAAAAGTTTACGGTCGCGTACTCCGAAATATCAAGCCCGAATATAGTATTAAGGGTCTTAATCGCAAGCTCGGGTCCGCCTTTATTATAGGCGCTGTTTATCTTGCCGTAAACGGTTTTGCCGTTATAGGTTATTGGAACTAAGCTGTCACGCATAACCGAAATAACCTTAACCTTTTTAGTCTCGGAATTAAGGCTTAATATCATTATACTGTCCGAAAGTCCCTTAAAGGAATCAACCTGACGGGAATCAATTCCGAACAGAGCCACATTGGTGATTTTTTTATCGATAACACTTTCAAAGCCTAAATTTTCGGGATCGCCTGTTATATTATTATAATTGTAATCAAACACCTTAAAAAGCGCTCCGACGGTTATTGTCAGTACCAAAACAAGGGAGGTGGCGCTTATCATAACGGCCTTCTGCCATTTTTGGCGGCGGAGCCACCAGTTTACAAAGGAGTTTCCCCTTTTTTTCTTTAGAAAGTGCCTTCCCTTAAGGGAAGAATCGCTTACAATATCTTCGTAATTTTGTTCGGCATCTTCGGTAGAAGAATATATATCGTCACTGATAAACTCAAATAAATCGTTATTGTTTTCCATACCCACACCCATTATTTAATTTATAAGCGCTTTATAAATATCGCCCTTTTTTATTCCTGAAATTTCTGCCGCCTCTTTTGCGGCTGACGATGTTGACTTCCCCTCGTCTGTCAGCCGTTTTGCAAGCCTTACCGCCTCTTCAAGGGTATAAAGCTCTGTTTCTTCCTCTTTTTTACCCTCAATTATCAAAACAAACTCACCCTTAGGCGGATTATCGGCATAAAAATCTACCGCTCCCGAAAGGGTGGTGTTAAGTACCGTTTCGTGTATTTTTGTAAGCTCCCTTACAAGGGCGATTTTGCGGTCGCCGAATACTTTAAGCATATCCTTAAGGGTCGCATTAAGCTTATGTGGAGCCTCGTAAAAAATCATAGTGCGTTTTTCGTTTTTAAGCTCGTCCAAGTGCCTTTTTCGGCCTATTTTATTCACCGATAAAAAGCCCTCAAAGCAGAATCTGCCGCTAGCCATTCCTGAAATTGCAAGGGCAGTTACAAGGGCGCTGGGGCCGGGTACAGATTCCACCGTAATCCCTTCACTATGCGCCTGCCTCACCAGGTCTTCGCCCGGGTCTGAAATAGCGGGCATACCCGCATCGGACACAAGCGCACAGCTTTCGCCCTTTAAAATGCGTTCTATTATAAGATTTCCCTTGGTGTTTTTATTATGCTCATAGTACGAAAGCATTTCTTTTTTAATGTCAAAACGATTTAAGAGCTTTACCGTCACCCGAGTATCCTCTGCAGCGATAAAGTCTGCCTCGCTTAAAATACGCAATGCACGGGGGCTGATATCCTCTAAATTCCCAATCGGCGTACCGACAACATAAAGCCTTCCGCTCATTATAAGTACGCCTCCTTATAAGCGCCGTATATTTCTATCATTTCGGGCGAAAAATTCCCCTCTTCCTCAATATAAAGGGTGGGGGCTATGCGAAGACCCGTATTGGCGCACTTTTTGCCCTCAACAAGCACTAGCCACGGCTCCTCTCCCTGCCGCTGAACCACAAGCCGAAGCCTTTTGGGCTCTAATTTATACTCCCGCATAATATCCATCAGCTCCGCAAGGCGTTCAGGTCTGTGGCAGATGCAAAATCTGCCCGAGGTCTGCAAAAGCTTGGACGCAACCTCGACTATATCTCGGAGCGTGCAGTCAACCTCGTGCCGTGCCGTCGCCTTGACTCCGTCGGGGTTTTTAAGTCCCCCGTTTGGGGCTTTATAGGGCGGATTGCAGGTGACAAGGGTGTGACAGCCAAAATCTATTTTCCCCTTAAGCTCCTTTAAATCGCTGTTTAAAACGGTGAAATTGTTTAGCATTAGCTCACGGCTTGTCCGCCGGGATAATTCAGCCGCCTCGGGGGAAATATCCACACCCACAGCGGCCTTCAAATTCCCATCCCTTAGCATCAAAAGCGGGATAATTCCGCAGCCCGTACCCAAATCCACAAGGGTATCCTTTTTTCGTGCCGAAGCGAAGTTGGCAAGCAGCACCGCATCTGTCCCAAAGGTGTGATGCGGTGTGACATAAATGAAAATATCCCTGCCCAAAGGCTCTTTTTTCATCAGCTTCTCGTCCATTTTACGCCCTGGGGGGTGTCCTCTAATATAATCCCCATTTCCTTTAGCTTATCACGAATTTCGTCGGCGGTTTTAAAATCCTTAGCCTTTCGGGCGGCAGTGCGCTTTTCGATAAGCTGCTCAATCTCGCTGTCAAGGGTTTCTTCCTTACGGTTGTAAACAAGACCTAAAACGCCTGTTAATTGGTCAAACATATCGGCAAAGTCCTCTAAAGCGGTCTTTTTTGCACCGTTTGCAATAGCCGTGTTAATATCACGCACAAGGCTGAATATTGCCGCCAATGCGTCGGCTGTGTTAAGGTCGTCTTCCATAGCGGCGATAAACTCTTTTTTTCTCTGCTCTACAAATGCGGGAACCTCGCCGCCGTCCTCGGCATTTTTAAGGGCAAAATCGATATTGTCACGGCAGGTATAAAGCCTTTCAAGGGAGTTTTTCGCCTGCTCTATAACCTCTACGGAGTAGTTGATCGGGCTTCTGTACTGGCTTGATACCATCATATATCGAATCGGCTCATAACCGAATTTTTCCGCCACATCACGGACGGTAAAGAAGTTATTAAGGGACTTTGACATCTTGTGGTTATCAACATTGATAAAGCCGTTGTGCATCCAGTAATGGGCGAAGTCACAGCCGTTGGCCGCCTCGCTCTGGGCAATTTCGTTTTCGTGGTGGGGGAAGATAAGATCAAGACCGCCACAATGAATGTCGATAGTCTTGCCTAAATAGCGGCATGCCATAGCCGAGCACTCAATGTGCCAGCCCGGTCTGCCCTTGCCCCAAGGTGAGTCCCAATAAGGCTCGCCCGGCTTTGCGCCCTTCCAAAGGCAGAAGTCCATGGGGTCTTCCTTAATTTCGGTGACATCTATTCTCGCCCCCGCCTCTAAATCCTCAAGGGGCTGGTGGGAAAGCTTGCCGTAGCCCTTAAACTTGGTAGCGCGGTAGTAAACATCTCCGCCCGACTCATAGGCATAGCCCTTTTCCATAAGTGAGGAAATAATGCCCTGTATCTGCTCAATATTTTCGGTGGCGCGGGGGTTAACCGTCGCCTTTTTAACATTAAGCCCGTTGGCGTCGGTCCAAAATTCCTTTATATAACGCTCGGCTACATCGGGTACGGTCGTTTCTTCCTCGTTTGCCCTTTTAATCAGCTTATCGTCAATATCGGTAAAGTTCTGAACAAAGTTTACCTTATAGCCCCGCCATTCAAAATAACGGCGCAGGGTATCGAAAACGCACAAGGGGCGCGCGTTTCCGATATGAATATAGTTATAAACCGTAGGGCCGCAGGCGTAAATCTTAACCTCCCCCTCGGTAATGGGTTTAAATTCGTCCTTTTGTCTTGTAAGTGTGTTAAATATCCTCATCTTGCTCTTCTCCTTCTATACCGCAAACCTGCTTTTCAAGCTCTTTAATCCTTTTTTCAAGACATTCCATCTTCTGCTTGACAGGGTCGGGAATATGAATCTGGTCAAGGCTCTGTGCACAGCCCACCTTTTTGCCGTCCTGCTTTACAACCCTTGCGGGCACGCCTACAACAGTACAGTTAGGCGGTACTTCCTCAAGTACTACCGCTCCCGCCGCAACGCGGGAATTGTCCCCTATTTTAAAGGGGCCTAAAACCTTTGCACCGGCGCTTATCATAACATTGTTGCCGACGGTGGGGTGGCGCTTGCCCGTGTCCTTACCCGTACCGCCCAAGGTTACGCCCTGATAGATAAGCACATCGTCCCCTATCTCGGTAGTCTCTCCTATTACTATGCCCGTTCCGTGGTCTATTACAAGCCGTCTTCCTATTTTAGCGCCGGGGTGAATTTCAATCCCCGTTTTTCTTGCCGCCCGCTGTGAGACATAGCGCGCCAAAAAAAGCCAGCCGTGCTCGTAATAAAAATGGGCTCTTCTGTACATTCTTATGGCTTTAACGCCCGGATAGAGCAGTAAAACCTCCAAAAAGCTCCGGGCGGCGGGGTCTCTGTCCCTTACCGCATTTACATCCTCACGAAGTCTGTCAAACAAATGAATAACCTCCCAAAACCCGCGCTATTTTGACGGATCTATATACTCCTTGCTGTCTTTTAGATAAATCGCTCCCGATATAATACATAATACGGCGGAAGCCCAGAAAAGTATGCTGATTATTATGTTACAGACAGAAACAAATACACCGTTATTTATTCCGAAATCGGAAATAAGCACATAGGCAAAGAGAGCTAAAATTATACCCGCCATCTGGCTTACGGTCTTGCACTTGCCCCACATATTAGCCGCTATTACCTTGCCGCCGCTTGAAACCACAACAAGGCGTAAAGAGGAAATCAAGAACTCCCTGAAAAGCACTATAAAGGCAATCCAGGTCACCTGCCAGCCGATGCCCATTTTTATAAAGCCCAAAAAGGCGGCGGTAGTGAGCATTTTATCGGCAAGGGGGTCTAAAAACTTGCCGAAATCGGTTATCATATTGTATTTCCGTGCCATTTTACCGTCAATCATATCGGTAAGCGAGGCGGCGATAAAGAGTATAAGCGCCGCGGTGTAGTGGAAGGGAAACTCAATCATTAATGCCGCCATAAAAAACGGAGTTGCGATTATTCTTGCTATTGTTAATTTATTCGGTGTATTCATTCACATAACTCTCCCAACAAATCGTAATCAAGGCAATCGTTTACCTGAACCTTTACAAAGTCCCCGATTTTAAGTGGACGGCTCGACATAAAGAATATTTTGCCGTCAACCTCGGGGGCGTCGGCGGGGGTTCTGCCGAAATAGCATTTAATGTAATCGTCAAAGCCTTCTATAAGCACCTCGGTTATACTGCCGACCTTTTCCCCGTTTTTCTCGGCGGATATTGTCATCTGCATATCCATTATATTATCCATTCTGTCCTGCTTTGTCTGCTCCTCTATCTGGTCCTTAAAGGTTGCCGCCACAGTATCCTCCTCGGCGGAATAGGTGAAACAGCCGAGCCTGTCAAACCGCATTTCCTTTACAAAACACGCCAGTTCCTCGAACTGCTCCTCAGTCTCCCCGGGGAAGCCCGTTATAAGTGTAGTCCTTAGAGTCACCTCCGGGATTTTCGCCCTTATTTTATTAATAAGCGCCGAGAGGCTTTCACTGTCACCCCTGCGGTTCATTCGCTTTAATATTTCGCCGTTTACATGCTGTAGCGGAATGTCGAAATATTTAACTAATTTAGGCTCTTCTGCCACGGTGTCAAGCAACTCGTCGGTAATGCGGTCGGGGTAGGTGTAAAGGGTTCTTATCCAATGCAGTCCCTCAATTTTGCAAAGCTCCTTTAAAAGTGCCGCCAGCATTGGTCTGCCGTAAATATCCTCGCCGTAGGCGGTGGTATCCTGCGCCACAACCGTTAATTCCTTTACTCCGCCCTCGGCTAATTTCTTTGCCTCGGCAACGCAGTCCTCGATTTTTCTTGAGCGAAGTCTGCCCCTGATTTTGGGTATAGCGCAGTAGGTACAGCAGTTGTCGCACCCGTCCGCAACCTTTAAATAGGTACTGAAGGGATACGAGCCCAATATTCTGCCGCCGTTTAAGTCAAGCTCATATTTTTCACCGTAGGCGTTTTTATGCTCACCCTTTAACGCCTCGGTCACGATTTTTGCAATGTCGCCGTTTTTGCCTATTCCCACGCAGACATCAACCTCGGGTATTTCCTCGGTCACATCGTCTTTGTAGCGCTCGGCAAGACAGCCCGTTACAATAAGCGCCCGACACTTGCCGCTCTTTTTATACTCGGCGGCTTCAAGGATATTTTCAATAGCTTCCTTTTTCGCGTCCTCAATAAAGCCGCAGGTGTTAATTATAATAGCGTCCGCCTCGGACTCCTCTGCTCCTATTTCAAACCCCGCGTTTTTAAGGGTCAAAAGCATCATTTCGGCGTCAACCTGATTTTTAGGGCAACCGAGCGACACCATACTAATCTTATACATACTCTTCCTCGCTGTATTCAAGCTCTTCGCTGTATTTTTTAAGGGCGTTTCTCACCGCCGAAAAGGAAAAGCCCTTTCTTACAAGGGCGGCGTAAACCCTTTGCACGCCGTTTTCCTGTTCTAATTTCCGCGCGTACTTTTTTTCAATTACCGCCCTTACCTGCTCCTCCTCGTCAACCTCCGTTTCGGAGAAGACCTCGTTCGCAATATCATAAGGAACACCCTTAGCGAGTAATTTCCTTATTCCCTCTCGCTTTGAAATGTTTGCGTTCCGACATTTTTCGGCAAAATTCTCGGCAAAGCGGCGGTCGTCAATTAAACCTACCTCAACAAATCTGCCCACCACCGCGGCGGCGGTCTTCCTGTCAAACCCCGCCGTAACAAGCTTTTCGTACATAGTCTTTTCGGTACGGTCGGCACGGTCTAAGTACCAAAGCGCCCGCGATTTAGCCCTAACATACTCCGATTCATATTTAAGCTTATTAAGCTCCTCCTCGGAGATTTGCGTTTCGGGCTTTAGGGAATAATTAATACAAATGTCATTATCCAAAAAAGCCTCTTCGCCGTTATCTAACAACAGCTTTGTAAGGTGCTTTTTTTGCCTTTGTGTTTCGGTTATAAGCATTATTCGTCAACCGCTATGTCAATATCCACCTTTTTGCGGGGACGGATATTCTCGGGTGCGGTGGGCTCGATTACCGGCTCGCTGTCTTCCTCGCCGGGCTCTGACGAAACGCCCGTAACCTCTGTTCCCTCTTTAACTGCGGCAAATATCTTATCCTCGATTTCCTTTGCCATTTCGGGGTTGTCAAGGAACAGCTTTTTAACATTGTCCCGTCCCTGACCGAGCCTTGTGTCGCCGTAATAGAACCACGCGCCCGACTTTTTTAGGACATTGGTTTCGACCCCCACATCCACAAGCTCGCCGACATGGGAAATACCCTCGCCGTACATAATATCAAACTCGGCGGACTTAAAGGGGGGAGCCACCTTATTTTTAACGATCTTCACCTTTGTGCGGTTGCCGATAACTTCGCCGCCGTCCTTAATCTGGTCGCCCCTGCGTACATCAATACGCACGCTGGAATAGAACTTAAGTGCACGGCCGCCGGTGGTGGTTTCGGGGTTGCCGTACATAGTACCGATTTTTTCACGAAGCTGGTTAATGAATATAGCCGCGCAGTCGGTCTTAGCCAAAGCGCCCGTAAGCTTTCTTAACGCCTGGGACATAAGGCGGGCTAACTGACCCACATGGGAATCCCCCATTTCGCCCTCGATTTCCGCCTTTGTAACAAGGGCGGCTACCGAGTCGATAACTATAATGTCAATAGCGCCCGAACGCACAAGCGCCTCGGCAATTTCGAGAGCCTGCTCCCCCGAATCGGGCTGGGAAACAAGCAAGCTGTCAATATCCACACCTAATTTTTTAGCGTAAATAGGGTCTAATGCGTGCTCAACATCTATAAACGCGGCAGTACCTCCCGCCTTTTGCGCCTCTGCCACGCAATGGAGCGCAACTGTGGTTTTACCCGAGGATTCGGGGCCGTAAATCTCAATAATTCTGCCCTTTGGTATACCGCCTATTCCGAGGGCTAAGTCCAAGGTAAGGGAGCCTGTGTGTATGGACTCGACATTCATTCCCACATTTTCGCCCAGTCTCATAACCGCGCCCTTGCCGAACTGCTTTTCTATCTGCTCCATCGCGGTTTTGAGCGCCTTTTCCTTACCCTCCGCCTCGGTAACCTTTACGGGGGCTTTAACCGTTGTTTTCTGTGCCATTTTATCTCACCGTTCCTTAAATCAAATCTTTTACCTGTATGCGAAAACCGCGCGTTCAATACCGTTTAGGTCGTTTTTTGCACCTATATCGGTAAAGCCCGCGGCATTCAGTATCTCCTTAACAGAGTCCGCCTGTCCTATGCCCACTTCAAAGCAAAGCATACCCTTTTCTTTAAGTGAGTCCTTATAATTCTCGGTAATTGCTCTGTAAAACTTTAGTCCGTCCGTACCGCCTAAAAGGGCTGTTTGCGGCTCGTATTTAGTCTCGGGCGAACACTCCTCCGTCCCGTTTTCGGCAACATAAGGGGGATTGCTGACTATGAGATCGTATTTTTCTCCGTTCGCCGTGCCCTCAAATACATCGCCCGCAATTACCCTTGCGTTGTCCGCCTTATTTCGCGGTATATTTTTTTCGGCGTAGCGCATAGCCTCGGGGTATTTTTCAACCATTAGGCAGTCGCTGTCCTCCTTTTCTTTTGCGAGGGTTATGCCGATACAGCCGCTCCCCGCACATAAATCAAGTATTTTCGGCTCCTTTTTGTCTTTCAGGTAATCGGTGCAGACCTCAATTACCGTTTCGGTATCTGCCCTCGGAACAAGCACCCCGGGGCCCACATAAAAATCCCGACCGTAAAAGGACCATTCTCCGAAGATGTACTGTAGTGGGTATCTAAGCTCCCTTTGCTTTAAAACAGCGGTTAAATTATTACGCTGAAACTCCGAAAGCTCCTTAGTATAATTCATCAGTATTTCTGAGCTTGAAAGACCCGTTATATGCTTTATAATCTGCTTTGCCTCGAAGACGCAGTCCTCGACACCCGCGCTGTAGAGCGCCTTTTTGGTACTGTTGTAGGCTTCAAATATATTCATTCTTCTGTTTCGTCCGTTTCGGTATTTTGATTTTCCTCTGCCCTGTCAACACTTCGGTCAACATCGGGCACGGCGGGCTCGCAGGCCTTAAGCGCCGCTATGGCAATTTCTATCATGCCGTCGTCCGGCTCTTTGGTGGTGAGCCTTTGAAGCCACAGCCCCGGGGCGGAAATGATTTTAGTCGCTAAATTATCGTATTTTCCGCAGATTTTAAGCACCTCAAAGCCCGCGCCGCAGACGAGAGGAATTAAAAGGATTTTGATTACCACCCACAGCCAGTAAATATTGTAAACGCTTGGGAAAATAATCTGCACTATTGTTGAGAAAATAATGCTTATAAGTATCATAAGTATCATAAAGGAGGTGCCGCAGCGAGGGTGGAAACGGCGCTGTGCCCTAACATTCTCCACATTAAGCGGAAGTCCCTTTTCGTAGCAGAAAATGGTCTTGTGCTCCGCCCCGTGATACATAAACACCCGCTTAATATCCTTCATAAAGGATACCGCCCAAACATACGCGACAAATATGGTAAGCTTTAAAAGCTGCTCTATGCTTGAACGGACAACGGGGGAAAATTCCGCCCCGAAAAGCGCGCTTAGTCCCTGCACCGCAAGCCTTGGCAGCAGCATAAAAAGGACAACCGCAAGCGCAACGCCCAAAACCGTGGCTATTACCATAACGGCGCTCATAAGTGCGCTTTCTTTTTTCTTGTCGCTGTCGGTCTTTTCATTTTCTTCCTCAGCAAGGTCTGTAAATCCCGACTTATCGGCGGAGAGCATCATAGCCTTGTAGCCCTGTATCATAGCTTCTATAAAGCCCGCTATTCCGCGCAATATTGGAAGCTTTAATATTTTATATTTTTCCCTTATGCTTTTGCCGTTTAAATAGGTTATGTCTATGGATTTATCGGGCATTCTTACCGCGAGGGCGGTTTTTTCGGGACTTTTCATCATAATGCCCTCTATCAGCGCCTGACCGCCTATTGAAGTGTACTTTGCCATCTAATTCTCCTTTTCTTCCGACTGTTCGGCTTCGGTTTCCTCAGGCTCATAAAGCGAAAGCAC